>CAZCPU010000001.1:0-54845 GCA_964499855.1 uncultured Dehalococcoidia bacterium
GTTCAGCAGGCGGCCGGGGACGTAGATGGCCTTGACGACGTCTCGGCCCTCCAGGTGACGTTGCACATTCGATTGAGCGAGGGCGAGCTGTTTGGCGTCGTCCTCGGCGAGGTCAGGGGCGATGGAGAGGCGGTCGCGGACGCGGCCGTCGACCTGGACAACGAGGGTGACGGTCTCCTCCGCCGCGAGGTCGTCGTCCCACTCCGGGAACGACTGCATGTGGACGCTGTAGCCGTGCCCGAGCCGATCCCAGAGCTCCTCGGACAGGTGGGGCGCGATGGGCGCCAGCAGCACGAGCATGAAGCGGCGCGCCTCGTTCCACGCTGCGGCGCCGGCGGAGTTGTCCTCCCAAACCCGTTGCATCAGGTTGGTCAGCTCCATCATGGCGGCGATGGCCGTGTTGAACTTGAAGGCGTCCAGGTCCATGTACACCTTGCGCATTGTCTGGTGCAGCTTGCGGCGCAGCTCACGGCTGCCTTCGGAATCGTCGGTGGCGGTCAGACCGGCGGGGTCGCGGCTCCAGATGTCCCACACACGGTTGAACCACCGGGCAATGCCGTTGATACCGCCGTCGCTCCAGTCGCCGCCGCGGTCCCAGGGGCCGACGAACATGAGGTAGGTGCGCACGATGTCCGCGCCGAGGGTGGCGACGTACTCGTCCGGCGCGACGACGTTGCCGCGCGACTTACTCATCTTGGCGCCGTCCGCGATGATGTGGCCCTGGTTGTAGAGCCGCAGGAAGGGCTCGTCGAAGTTGAGGAGGCCGACGTCCCGCAGCGCCTTGGTGAAGAACCGCGCGTACATGAGGTGCATGACCGCGTGCTCCGCGCCACCGGTGTACTGGTCGACGGGCGCCCAGTCCTCAGCCTGTCCCGGCCCCCATGGCTCCGCGTTGTTCTTGGCGCTCAGGTAACGCAAGAAGTACCAGGACGAGTCGAAGAAGGTGTCCATCGTGTCCGTCTCACGGCGCCCCTCGCCGCCGCACCGCGGGCAGGCGACACGCACGAAGGCCTCGTTGCGCGCAAGCGGCGACTCGCCGGTTGGCCGGAAGTCGGCGTCCTCAGGCAGCAGCACAGGAAGGTCGTCCTCCGGAACCGGCACCTCGCCGCACGATTGGCAGTGAATGATGGGGATTGGCGTTCCCCAGTAGCGCTGCCGGGACACGAGCCAGTCTCGCAGCCGGTACGTCTGGGTCCGGACGCCGCCGCCGCGGGCCTCGAGGAACGCTGCGATGGCGTCCGCGCCCCGGTCGTTGGGCATGCCGTTGAAGTCGGCGGAGTTGACCATCGTTCCGGGTTCGGTGTAGGCGACATCGAGCGGCTCGTCGCCGCTGGCGCCGGGGGGAGCGATGACGGTGACGATGGGCAGCCCGAACTTAGTCGCAAACTCGAAGTCGCGGGTGTCGTGGGCGGGGACGCCCATGACGGCGCCGGTGGCGTACCATGCGACGGCGTAGTCGGCCGTCCAGATGGGCACCGGCTGGCCGTTGGCCGGGTTGATGCAGTACGTTCCGAGGGGCACACCGGTCTTCTCCCGCTCCGTCGACATGCGCTCGATGTCCGACTTGGCGCGGGCCTCGGCGACATAGGCCTCGACGGTGGCGCGCTGCTCGGGGGCCGTGAGCGGCCCGACCATCGGGTGCTCGGGGGCCAGCACCAAGAACGTGACGCCGAAGAGCGTGTCGACGCGGGTGGTGAAGACCGGCAGCGACTTCTGATCGAGACCGAGATGCGAGATGTCGAAGACGACCTCTGCGCCCTCGCTGCGGCCGATCCAGTTGCGCTGCATCGTCAGGATGCGCTCGGGCCAGTCCGTGATGCCGGACGAGTCCAGGAGCTGGTCGGCGTAGTCGGTTATGCGCAGGAACCACTGGTCGAGCTCGCGGCGGGTGATGGGGGTGCCGCACCGCTCGCACGCGCCGTCGAGGACCTGCTCGTTGGCCAGCACCGTCTGGCACGAGGGGCACCAGACGGCCGGCGCGTGGGCGCGATAGGCCAGGCCTGCCTTGAAGAACTGCAGGAAGAGCCACTGGTTCCACTTGTAGTACTCGGGAAGGCAGCAGATGATCTCGCGATCCCAGTCGTATACCGTGCCCATGGAGCGGAGCTGGCCGCGCATCTTCTCGATGTTGCCCATCGTCCACTCGTGGGGGTGGACGCCCTGACGGATGGCGGCGTTCTCGGCGGGCAGGCCGAAGGCGTCGAAGCCCATGGGGTGAAGCACGTTGTAGCCCTGCATCCTGCGAAACCGGGCGTGGGCGTCGGAGGGGGCCATGGCGTACCAGTGGCCGATGTGGACGTCGCCGGATGGGTAGGGGTACATCGTGAGCTCGTACCACTTTGGGCGGGGGTCATCGTCCCGGACGGTGTGCAGACCGTCGGCCGCCCATCTGGACTGCCATTTTCGGTCGATAGCCTGCGGGTCCCACCGGAGCTCCGACTGCCGAGTTCTTTGCTGGGTCATGGTCCCTCCGTCCTTTTGCGCCGTACTTCACAAAAAAGACCCGTCCCCATGTAGGGACGGGCTGCATTTGCGTCTCCCGCGGTACCACCCTGATTGCCCACGCGCCCAATCGGGCACGCGACCGCTTGTTGCCGGCGATAACGGCGCCACCGTCCGGCCTTGGGAGCCCTCGCGTTTGGGGGAGGCACGCCGATTCACCGGTCAGTCGAGGGACTCGTTGGGGCCGCCGCTCAGGGGTGAGTTCGCGGGGCTGTCGCTGCCGGCCTCGCACCGTACACCGGCTCGCTGCTGCGACGCATGCCGTTACTGCTCCCCGTCGTCGCGTTTGCGTATTGCAATAGAACGTAGCATCGGCCAGCTGGAGGTGTCAACTTGAAGAGCTGCCCGTCCCCCGGGGTGGGGCATTTGACCGAGCCATATTGAAATACACCGCACACGAATATTGCAGGCCATGCCCAGTTCTGCTAAAATCCTGCCCAAGAGCACATGCTCGATATACTTGAAAAGTGGGCTCGACCCACTTTTTTCTTTGATATAGGCCTGTAGGGGGAGGTCAGGGGAATGAAGAGCGACTTTTTCATCGCTGTGACCCAACTGGCCGCAGAGCGGGGCTTGCCCCGTGACACAGTCCTTGGCGTGGTTGAGGCGGCGTTGGTCTCCGCATACCGCAAGGAGGGCGTCGGCGCGGGCCACGACCTCTCGGTGCGGCTGGACCCGGGCGATGGCGAGGTCTCCGTCTACATCCTGAAGCGCGTCGTGAAGACCGCGGCCGAGATCGAGGACGACCGCCGGGAAATCACACTGCGCGAGGCCAAGAAGATCAAGTCGGACGCCGCCGTCGATGACGTGATCGAGATCGTGGCGGACTTCGCCACGGCGGGGCGCATCGCGGCGCAGACGGCGAAGCAGGTCGTGCTGCAGCGACTGCGCGAGGCCGAGCGCGAGCTGGTCCTCGCCGAGTACACGAGCCGTGTTGGCGAGATCATCGCCGGGCGCATCGAGCGGGTGGAGCCGCACCAGGTCGTGGTGAACCTCGGCCGCGCGGACGCCCTGATGCCCCGCGACGAGGAGGTCCCCAGCGAGCGCTACCGCCCGAACACGACGCTGCAATTCTACCTCTCGGAGGTGGCCGAGAGCAGCCGCGGGCCGGAGCTCATCCTGTCGCGGGCCCACCGGAACCTGGTGCGCCGACTTTTCGAGCGCGAGGTGCCGGAGGTCTACAAGGGCGTGGTCGAGATCAAGGCCATCGCCCGGGAGCCCGGCTCCCGCACCAAGGTCGCAGTGGTTGCCCGGCAGGAGGGCGTCGACCCCGTCGGCTCCTGCGTCGGCCTGCGGGGCTTTCGCATCCAGAACATCGTGAACGAGCTGCAGGGCGAGAAGATCGACGTCCTGCCGTACAGCGACGACATGCGCGACTTCCTCGCGAACGCCCTCAGCCCGGCGCAGGTGATCAAGGTCGAGCTGGAGCAGGAGGAGAAGTCGGCGCTGATCGTCGTGCCGGACCGGCACCTCTCGCTCGCCATCGGCCGCGAGGGCCAGAATGCGCGACTCGCCGCCAAGCTGACGGGCTGGCGCATCGACATCCGGAGCGAGTCGGAGTTCGCACTGGCCGCCGAGGAGGCCGCCGCAGCGGCGGAGGCCGAGGCTGCCGCTGCCGCGGAAGCGGCGGCAGCGGAGGCTGTGGCAATTCTCGAGGCCGACCTGCCCGCGGCCGTGGCCCTGGTAGAGGCGGAGAACGCTGAGGCCGCGACGGCCGAAGTGGCCGCCGAGGTGGAGGAAGTTACAGCAGAGGCTCAGGAGGAAGAGGCCCCGGTTGCCGAGGTCATCGAGGAACCCGTGGCCGAAGTGGAAGCGGTCGTCGAGGAGGCCCCGGAGCCGGAGCCCGTCGTACTGGTCGACGAGGACGCCGAGCTGGAGGAGTTGCTGCGGCTGGAGGCCGAGGAGGCCGCCGCGGAAGCGGAAGAAGAAGAGCGCGAACCGGAGCCGGCGGGCATCTCCGTTGACGACGAATCCATCTGGGTGCTGCCGGAGACCATTCGCAGCCCCTCCGTGCTGCGGTTCGCAGAGGACATCATGCCGTCAGAGCGCGGACGCTCGCGCAACGAGCGCGACCGCCGCCCTGACCCGAACGCCCCTGTCGCGGCGGAGAACAGGCCGCGCGCGAAGAAGGGCAAGCGGTCTCGGTAATCTGAGCAATCGCACGTTGAGGGGGCGCTTCACGAGAAGCGGCCCACCATTCGAACACCAAAGGGGGGGACGGATCCCGGAAGGGCAGGTGCCGACGATGACGCCGAGACGCATTCCCATGCGGACCTGCTGCGGCTGCGGCAGGAAGAGCGGGAAGCGGGCGATGGTGCGCATCGTGAGGCAACCGGACGGCAGTGTCGCCGTCGACCCCAGCGGCCGGGCGTCCGGCAGGGGCGCCTACCTTTGCGAGGACCCTGCTTGTTGGGAGTTGGGTCTGGGCCGGAACAGGCTTGAGCGCACACTCAAGGTCACCATTCCGCCGGAACAACGTTTCGCCCTGCTGGCCTACGCGGGGGAACAGAGCGCAGACTGGGTAGGCGAGGAGGACTGATATGGCACGGAGATCGTTCAGACCGAACAGACCAACGCGACGGAGAGGGCCCCGCAGGGGACCGGGCGCCGCGGCCATGACCCTTGACGCGCCGGACCTCAATACGGTGCTGGAACTTCCGCCGGCCATCATGGTCAGCCAGCTGGCGGAAGTCATGCATGCCAACCCCATCGACATAATCAAGAACCTCATGCGAACCGGCGTGATGGCCACCGTCAACGAGGTCCTCGACTTCGAGACCGCGGCGACCGTGGCGACGACCATGGGCCACCGCGTGCGGAAGCTGGAGGACGTGCCCGTCGCCGAGTTGGAGGACCCGCTCAAGCCGCCAGACGACGACCCGGAGGACCTGGAGCCGCGCGCTCCCGTCGTGACCATCCTGGGCCACGTCGACCACGGCAAGACGACGCTGCTCGACGCCATCCGCAACACCAACGTCGTCGACCGCGAGGTGGGCGGCATCACGCAGCATATCGGCGCGTACCAGGTAGAGACCCACGACAACAAACTGACTTTCCTGGACACCCCCGGCCACGAGGCGTTCACGTCGATGCGAGCCCGTGGCGCCCACGCCACGGACGTAGCCATCCTCGTCGTCGCGGCGGACGACGGCGTCATGCCGCAGACCACCGAGGCGGTGGACCACGCCAAGGCGGCAGGGGTCCCAATCGTCGTCGCCATCAACAAGATGGACCGCCCGGACGCCGACCCGGACCGCGTGAAGCGGCAGCTGGCCGAGCAGGGACTGCTCCCGGAGGACTGGGGCGGCGAAACGATCATGGTCCCGGTATCGGCCAAATCGGGCGACGGCCTGAACGACCTGCTGGAGAACCTGCTCGTGGTGACGGAGGTGCAGGAGCTGCGTGCCAACCCCAACCGCGCGGCCTCGGGAGTGGTTGTCGAGGCGCAACTGGACAAGAGCAAGGGCCCGCTGGCCACCGTGCTCGTGCAGCAGGGAACGCTGCACGTCGGCGACAACCTCGTCGTCGGCGACACCTTCGGCCGGGTCAAGGCGATGATCGCCGACACGGGCCGACGCATTCGGGAGGCAGGGCCGTCGACCCCGGTTGAGGTGCTCGGCCTCTCGCAGCTGCCGCTGGCCGGCGACCCCTTCCTAGTCACAGCGGACGAGCGCACGGCGCGCAGCCTGCTGGAAACGCGGAAGCGGCGACGGGAGGCGCAGGCCACCAGCGGCATGTCCATGGAAGAGGTCTCGTCGCGCATCCAGAGCGGGGAAATGAAGGAGCTGCTCATCATCCTGAAGTGCGACGTGCAAGGAAGCATCGAGGCGGTCCGGAGCACGATCATGAAGTCCCGCAATGACGAGGTTACGGTGCGCATCCTCCACGCCGCCGCGGGGACCATCACCGAGAGCGACATACTCCTCGCAAGCGCCTCCGACGCCATCGTCCTCGGCTTCAACACCCGCGTGGAGCCCGGCGCACGGTCGCTCGCCGAGCAAAACCGCGTGCAAATCCGCCTTTACGACATCATCTACCAGCTCGCGGACGACGTTGAGCGGGCACTGCAGGGCATGCTGACGCCGGAGGACCGGGAAGTCACCGACGGCCACGCCGAGGTGCGCGCCATCTTCAGCCTAGGCCGCCGCAATCGCATCGCAGGGTGCCACGTGCTCGACGGCCGCATCACCCGCAACGTGCAGATGCGCGTCTTCCGGAACGGTGAGTTGATCCACACCGGCCCCATCGCCAGCCTAAAGCGGTTCAAGGACGACGTCAGGGAGGTCACGGCGGGCTTTGAATGCGGCATCGGCGTGGACGGGTTCATGGACTTCGAGGAAGGGGACACCCTGGAGGCATTCCACATCGAGCGCGGTTAGGCGTGAGTCCGGCCGGCCACATTCCAAAACCAGGAGACCCCAGCCATGAGCCGCCGTATGGGCCGCGTCAATGAGCTAATTCGTGAGGAGCTGAGCTCGCTCTTGCTCCTCGAGTTGAAGGACCCCCGCGTCGCCGCGCTGACGACGGTGACGCACGTCGAGACATCGTCCGACCTGGAACATGCGCGAGTGTACGTCAGCGTGATGGGCTCCGAGGAGGAGCAGGCGGGCGCCATGAAAGGGCTTCGGTCAGCCGAGGGCTTCCTGCGCAAGAGCCTTGCCGGCCGCGTGAAGATGCGCAGGGTGCCCGCATTGAGCTTTGCGCTAGACAGCTCGATGGAATGGGGCGCGCAGATGCTGGAACTCATAGACCGCGTGGCTGACGGTCATGGGGCCCATCAGGAACGGAGACTATGACCGTCAACGGTGTGCTGAACCTGTACAAGCCCTCCGGCGAGACCTCAATGGACATGGTGCGCATGATCAAGCGGCTCACCGGCCAGAAGAAGGTGGGCCACGGCGGGACCCTGGACCCCATCGCCAGCGGGGTGCTGCCCATCTGCTTCGGGCAGGCGACCAGGCTCATGGACCCGCTCGTCGACGGTGTGAAGCGCTACCACACCCGCGTACGCCTCGGCGAGACGACCGACACGTACGACTCGGACGGCACGGTCACCGCAACCGCCGACGCCTCGGGCGTTACCCGCGACGACGTCGAGGCTGCCCTCGATGCCTTCCGCGGGGTCATCCAGCAGGTACCGCCCATGTACAGCGCACTGAAGCAGGGGGGAGAGCGTCTCTACGACCTCGCCCGTGCCGGATTCGACGTGAAGCGCGAGGCCCGTGAGGTCGTCGTACACAGCCTGGCACTAGAGGCGTACGAGCCACCGGACGTCGTGCTGGACATTGTCTGCGGCCGCGGCGTATACGTGCGGTCGCTGGGCCACGACCTAGGAGCAGCGCTCGGCTGCGGCGGGCACGTCGTCGAGCTCGAGCGGCGCGGGGCGGGCCCCTTCACCTCCGACGACGCCGTCACGCCGGAGCGGTTCAGGGAGGCCGTAGAGGCCGGGACGTGGATGGACCTCGTCCACCCGCCGGACATCGTGGTGTCCAACCTGCCGGCGGGGACGGTCGCCGGCGCGCTGGAGACCTTCGTCAAGTCGGGGCGATCGGTTGTGCTAGGCGGGCGCGAGGGCATGGAGGCCCCGCGCCACGGCGATCTCTGGCGCGTTTACGGCCACGACGGACGATTCATCGCCCTCGCCAGGTACGATCAGCCGACCGGCCAGTGGCGCCCGGAAAAGGTGTTCGACGGCGGACAGCAGGGCGGCCGCAGGGGCGCCACGGCGCGCTCGTAGGCCAAGGGCTCCTCGTTCCGGCGCAGGCAACGGCACCGACCAACCCGGGAGCGCGGGGAGTACCCGACTCCGACCGCGGCCAATCACTTTCGTCGAACTTGCTCTTTCTCAGGGCAGGCCATTTGCGTTACGACGAACACGCGCGGGGTTGACCTGAATGCGACCGGCTGTCCTGCCGGCCCAAGGGCTGGAGGAGCCTTCGATCGAGGGGACTGCGCGGCCACGATTGCCAACATTCTTCAACCAGATACTAGAATTGCGCGCATTCGGGAAGATTATGGTAGAATCCTCCAAACTCCTCGTAGGAGGGAAATCGTGCTACCTGATATTTCGAAGGCAACCAACCCGAGGCGCCACCGCCGCGAGGGTCCCAATGCGGACACGGAGGGCGCGCAGGAGTTCCAGCGGCAGTATCCGGTTGAGGCGCGAAGGTACAACTGGATCCAGAACCAGGTCCTGTGGCCCCTGCGCCATGCAGACGTCAATCCGATCAAGATGGACCTGGGCACTCCCGAGGAATTGACCGAGCACATCAAGAACTACGTTCTCGAGGTCGGCGCGGACGACGTGGGGATCGCGGAGATGGACCCCAACTTCGTGTTCCAGGACGCCGAGATGCCCGCGCATACGCGAGTCATCGCCTTCGGCGTCGCCATGAAGTACGACATGATGTCGGACATCGGCGCGAACTCGCAACGCGAGGTCCACCGCGTGTACTTCAAGATGCTGGACATCGGCGTCCGGGTCGCGCAGTACATCGGCGGCTTCGGGTACAACGCGACTGCGCACCCAAACGGCGGTGAGCTGGCGCACATTCCCTTCTCCTACCTGGCCGGCCTGGGCGAGCTGGGCAAGCACGGCTCCCTTATCAGCCCGAAGTTCGGCTCTTCCTGGCGGCTGGCGCTGGTGTCGACGGACCTGCCGCTGCTGGTGGACGGCCCGCAGGACTACGGCATCGACGCCATGTGCGACCGGTGCAACGTCTGCACCCGGTTCTGCCCCGGCGACGCGATCCACCCGGAGAAGAAGGAAGTGAACGGGGTCCTGCGTTACCACGTGGACACTCCCGCGTGTGAGCCGTACTTCCAGCGGCTCTGGGGCTGCAAGATCTGCCTGATGGTCTGCCCGTTCAACGGCCGCAGCGTGTTCAAGGAAGGGTACCGCAACATCGCCAAGGACCTGGCGCAGGCGAAGGACTATCACGGCTACCTGCCGATGCTGGCGGCCAACACGCCAAACGCGGACAGCAACCTTGTCCTCTCCAAGTACATGACCTCTGACGAATCGTAGCAGGACCAGTTCGAGCAACACACGTGGGGCAGCCCAACCGCTTCGGCGGCCAAAGGCTGCCCCACTGGCGTGACTGGAAGGAATGCGCAGCACGAGCCAAGTGAGGATCACGGATTGAGAATACCCCGCGTCCCCTTGGTGTCGGCCGCGATAGCCCACGCGCTCACGTGGGCTATCGCCCTGTTCCTGCTGTTCGTGCTCACCTACGAGACGGAGTCAGTCGAGGCGACGCTCCCGGGCGAGGAGCCGGGGGAAGCGGTGAGCAGCACGGAGACATTTGTAGACGTCAACGGCCTGTACGGCATATCTGTCGTGCTTGCGCCCGTTGCGTTGAGCGGCATCGCGGTGCTTGGGCAGTTTGTCTACCGCGACCACCTGTTCCGTCGAATGGCCGCGCTGTGGCTCCCACTCATCGCAATTCTTGCGCTGTGCTTCGCAGCGATATACACCATCGGCGTGCTATACATACCCTCGGCCATCGCACTTTTTGTCGCGGCCCTAGCCGACCTCGCGCATCGTCCGGAGGAAGTGTGATTATGGATTGCCCCAGTCACGCCTGAACCGCAGCCGCAACGTGGCGCGGAAGACCTCGAGCGTGGCCCTGGTCAGGCGCACTTTTGAGCCCTCGGGCACGTGCCGCCAGACCACCGGCGCCTGCGTTACGCGCAGGGCGAGACGTCGGGCCGCCAGCAAAAGCTCCAGATCCAGGGCCCATCCTGTCTCAGTCAACAGGGGCAGCACCGCGTCGAGAGCCTCGCGCCGCAGGGCCTTCGCGCCGCACTGCGGGTCGTGGACCCCCAGATTGAGGAGATTCCGCGACCATAACGGCGAGACCCCGCTGACCAACCGTCGCGCCCATGGCCTTGACTGCGGCTCCAGCGCGAGATCGTGTTTGCGCCAGCCCACCGCGACGTCGTTCTCGTCGAGTGCGACCAGCAGCTTCTTCGCTTCCTCCGGCCCGACCATGTTGTCGGCGTCGACAAAGGCGACGCGGTCGCCGGTGGCCTGCCGGAGGCCGGCGCGCACAGCCGCGCCCTTGCCGAGCACCGTGTCCTCGACGGTCCAGCGGACGGCCGGACACTCCGCCGAGGCTTCGTCCACCACTTGCTGTGTGCCATCGGTGCACCCGTTCAACGCGACAATCAGCTCCCATCGGTCGCCGTAATCGGGATGAAAGGCAGCAATGTAGGCGCGGAGCGTAGGGCCGATACGAGCTTCCTCGTTGTGAGCGGGAATGACGATGGAGAGGTCCACGCGGCTGCATTCTCCCAAATGGAAGGGGTACTCTGGTCCAGCGTGGCTATAATAGGTAGGAATAGTCTCAGAGACAACCAAGAACCACTCGCGCAGCGACAGCTAAGGAGGCGACATGCCGCAGGTCATGGTGACGGGCGTTGCCGGCTACATCGGCAGCATCGTGGCGCAGGAGCTCAAACTCAGCGGCTACGACGTCCTTGGCATCGACAACCTCTCGAAGGGACACCGCGCGGCCATTGGCGAGGACATGACCTTCTATCGCGTCAATACCGGCGACTACGACGCCATAGACCGCATCCTGCAGCAATCACCCGTCGACGCAGTCGTACACCTGGCCGGCTACGCACAGGTCGGAGAGTCGGTGGCCGACCCTGGGCCCTATTACGCCAACAACATCCGCGATGACATAACGCTGCTGGAGTGCATGCGCCACAACAAGATCTCGAGAGTGGTGTTTTCATCGAGCGCAGCAGTTTACGGGGTCCCGAAGAGCACGCCCATCCGCGAGGACCACGCCCTGGGGCCCATCAACCCCTACGGGCAGACCAAGGCGTGGATGGAGTCCGCGCTAGAGTCGTATTCACGGTCACACGGCTTTCAGGCGGTCTCCCTCAGATACTTCAATGCCGCCGGCGCGGTCGGCCCGCTGGGCGAGGACCACCGGCCCGAGACACACCTCATACCGAACGCCATTCGCGTCGCGCTGGAGGTGGACCGCGAGCTGGCAATATTCGGCGACGACTACCCCACGCCTGACGGCACGGCCGTGCGCGACTACGTCCACGTCGCGGACATTGCACGGGCGCACGTCCAATGCCTCGAGGCCCTGGGCCAACTGCCGATGCTCGCCTACAACGTCGGCACGAGCAGGGGCTACTCGGTGAAGGAAGTCGTGGACATGGTCGAGCGTGTCTCGCTGGAGTCGGTGCCCGTGCGCATCGAGGCGCGCCGTCCGGGCGATCCGCCGGAGCTCGTCGCCGACGCATCGGCGCTCCAGAGGGACCTCGGCTGGAAGCCGGAACTGTCGGCGCTGGACCAGATCGTCAAGGACGCCTTTCGCTGGCACCGCGACCACGAGCGAGGCTACCCCGGTGGATAGCGCGGCCTTGCCCCCTTGGCGCATGTCTTCTTCCCCCCTCTTGACGGACGGGTGTAAGATTGGAACTCACCCGCACCTTCAATCGTCACATAGTGCATAGGGCTCCGGGCGGAGCGCCCCGATACTGAGGGCGCGCGCCGCCACCCGGAGTCTCAACAGCAATCCTACACATCGTGTGGCTCTAGCCTCCGGCAAGGGCATTCGGTAGCGATTCCAGATCAGTGACCGTAGCCGAATATGCCCATTGCGGAGGTCCTGATGCAGTACCTTGAAGTCATCCGGAATACGGACACGTTCGATTTGCAGCGCCGGGAGATCATCGAGGACGCCATTCGCCTGGCCGTCATGCTGTACCGGTCGAACAATCTCCCCAAGTGGTTCAAGGCAGCGCAAGACCGCGACTAGCGCCCCACGATTGCGGCACAGCGCGGCCCAGGCGCCGCGCTGTTTTCTTTTCTCGCGCCGCCTGCCGCCGGGAAAGTCGGGTACCATAGTCCGGTGACCGACGACGGCGGCCGCAGAGGCGCAAGTCCCTCCGAAGGAGTCCATGACCACACCGCACATCGCGCTCGTCCGCAAGAGCGGGCGCTTCATTCTTGCCCTTGTGCGCGTCGCAGCCGACAACCGGCTGTGGGCGACCGCCATCGACAACAAGCCCTTCCGTATCAGTCGTCAGCAGGTTGTCTGGGAAACCGGGATCACCGTCGCGGACGACGCTCTGCCCGCATGGCTCGCCGAGGCCGAACGCGTCGCTGCCGAAATTGACGCCTCAGAGGCCTGGGACCTCGTCGTCGAGGACGTGCCCGGCCTCTCGCTGGAGGACCTTGCCGGGCTGGTATGCGAGCCGCCCTTCACCGACGTGCAGCAGGCGGCCGTGCTCCTCGGCCTATTCACGGCCGACGTCCAACGATTCGCAGCGGAGCCGCCATCGCTGGCGCCCCGGTCACGGGAGGACGTCGAACGGCAGCTGGCGCGGTTGGAGGAGCGCCAACAGTCCGCGGAGGAAGAGGCGCAGTTCACGGCCTGGCTGGCCGGTGACTCCGCTTCCGAGCCAGCCGGCCGACAGCGGCAGTGGCTCGAGTCGCTAGTTCAGTACGTTGCGGAGGGCGAGAACTCGACCGCCGCCCGCGCGGCAAAGGGTTGGCTCCGGCCGCTCGCCGCCGGGCCCGACCAACGACAGACCGCCTTCGACCTGCTCGTCGCTCGCGGAGTTCTGGACGCGGACGAATTCCTGACTCTCCGCCGCCTCAGGCAGCCAACGGCATTCACGACTGAGGAGTTGGCCGCCGCGACCTCGGAGGCCCTCGCGGGAGCGGACGTCGATGAGGGACGGAGGGACCTGACGCACCTGGATGTCGTCACGATCGACGAGGCGAGCACGGTCGACATTGACGATGGGCTGTCGCTACGCACTACCCAGGACGGCTACGAGGTTGGCGTTCACATTGTGGACGCGGCGGCGCTGGTCCCACTCTGGGGAACGCTTGACGACGCCGCACGGGCCCGCATGACGAGCCTCTATTTGCCCGAGGGCACGCTACACATGTTCCCCCGCGCCCTTGCCGAGGAGCGCGGCAGCCTCTCGGAGGGAAACGAACGCCGGGCCGTGTCGCTGCTGACGCAGTGGAGCCGCGAACGCCAGTTCATTGGATGGGAACTTTGCCGCTCTATGGTGTGCAGCCGCCACCGGTACACGTACTCCGAAGTCGACGACGCACTTGCGAATGACACGAGCGAGAAGGGTGACAGGCTGCGAGCATTGCAGGCGATCTCGCACGTGCTGCGGGATGATCGCCTGGGACAGGGCGCCCTGGAGATGGAGCGACCGGAAGTCAAGGTCTCGGTCGAAGGTGAACGACACATTGAGGTAAGCGTCACGCCCGTGCCAACACCGGCCCGCCGGATGGTGGCGGAGTTCATGGTGCTCGCCAACAGGCTCATGGGCGAACGGCTCCGCGACTGCGACGTGCCGGCCATTTACCGAACGCAGGAGCCGGTATCGCTGGTGGACGTGCCAGACACCAGCGTCAATGCCGTGCGGCAGTACCACATCCTGCGGCAGATCCGCCCCGCGCGCCTGACGACCACCCCAGGCCGGCACGCGCTCATCGGCGTCGAGCCGTATACGCAGGCGACGTCGCCCCTCAGGCGTTACCTCGACCTCGTGGTGCAGCGGCAACTGGTGGCCGCGCTTTCCGGCGGGAAGCCGCCATACTCGGCCGACGAGTTGAAGACGTTTATCGGGGAGGCAGACGCCACACTTCGGGACCTCAACCGCGCCGAGGACGAACGCAAGCGCCACTGGATGCACAGGCACCTTGAGGGGCGCATCGGCGAGGTCTTTCCCGCCATCGTGCTGGACGTCCGGGAGCGCCAGAGCGTGGTGGAACTCGAGACCTTCCTCATCCGCAGCAATGTTTACCTGCCACCTACGACGGTCGCCGGGCAGGCGGCGCAACTGGAGCTTCAGGAGGTGGACGTCTGGCGCGGGCAGGCATGGTGGCGGCACGTGGTGTAGGGCGCAGCGACTAGGTCAGCCGGCCATGCACCGCGAGCCAGATGCACGGCGGCTCGGAGCCCGTCGACGCGACCCGGTGGCGCGTGTGCGCGGGGATGAGGACGTGGTCACCCGCGCCCAACGCCAACTCTGAGCCGTCCTCGTAAACAAGGACCGCATTGCCCTGAATGAGCGCCACCCATTCGTCGCGCTCCTGGTCGTACCACTCACCTTCGGGAGTTGACTGTCCGCCGGACACAATGCGCTCGATCTTCACGCCGGTGTCGGGAATGAGGTCAGCGAACAGCTCATCCGCAGGCAGAGGGGTCGGCAAGTCATAGAGGTTTGGTGACATAACAACCTCCACTAGCGCCTGGGTGCCTGCAGGCCAGATGGTAGCTACCCGCCATACACAGTCGTGAACGGCTTGAAGACGGCCCAGGCGAACCAGAAGTGCGTCCCGTGCACCACAGGCTCGAGCTTCTTGCCCGCCAGCGGCCCGTCGACTGCCAAGCCGAGCAGGGTCCAGCGGCTCCCGGTCTCATTGTCGACGAAGTACTCGTCTACGGCCGAAAAGGTGAGCGGCATGCCGTCGACCTCGGGCCGGTACACGGCAGCCGCGCCGACGTCCCTTCCGTCGGCGACACTGGAGTCGTCCAGCGCGGAGTTCGCGCCGAACTGGAAGAGCACGACAATTTCCTGCCCACCGACGGTGTAGTGAACTACCGGTTCGTTTTCCAACTCGGTGAGCGGGAATGCAATGGCGTCTTCGCCCTCTTCCACCACGACGACGCGGTCCAACGGGCGCAGGCGCTTGTCCGGCTCGCCGAAGAAGAGGAATGGGGTCTGGCGGTCGTAGAGCTCGTACGGGTTGCGGCCGTACTGGCGGCTGTAGCCCGTGTCCCGGGAGAGCACACGGCCGTCGGGGAACGCCTCCTTGAAGTCCTCCCAAGAGACCAGGAATGACGGCAGGATGGTCAGGCGCTCGCCGAGCAACTCGCCGACAATTGCTTCGCCCACGATCTGCTGCCACCACGATTCGGTCTGACGGTCGTACATGATCATATCGCTGTGCCGCAGCACGCCAGACACCCCGAAGTCCAGAGTGCGGTCACCAAGCCGGCGGTCGAAGGTGATTGCCGAGTTGCACAGCGGGCAGTACGTTACGGCCACCGGAACGCCGCCGATGGTGTCGTTGACGATCTCGTGCCATATCAGGATTGCAAGCGGGTAGGCGCGCACCTCGCCGCCGATGTCCACAACGTGAACCTGCTCCTGTTCGCCGAGCCATCTGTCGCCGGCGGCAATGTCCTCAAACACCGGGTCATCGATAGCGGGAATGCCGTCCTTGCCGGGGCCCCCTGAGAAGACCTCGCTGAGGGGTATGGACCTCATACTGAAGTCGGTACGCCAACCAACGGTGCTGAAGCGGGCGTTCTTAAGCTCCTCATCGCCGCCGAAGTCGGGAGTGGGCGTGACGGTCGGCCACGGGGTCTCGCGGGGGGCGAGGGTCGCCGCGGGAGCGGTGGCCGCGCCCGATGTGCGCGGTGCCTCGGCCGAGCGGGGTTGCGAGGCTCCCGGGCTGGACTCAGCGCAGGCGGCCCAAGCCAAGACAACAACGAATGCCAAGAGAAGCCATCGTACAGGGGAACCCTCACAGCGACGGGAAGTCGGGCTGGCGAGGCGAGACCCAGCGCGGGCGGGAAGCGTCGTCACATGCTCCATTCAGAAGCGGATTGCAGTCAGGACTGTACTTTCAGCATAACCCATGCGAGTTGACGATGGCGAACGTATTCGCTACCATCAATGAGGTTGTGCAGCAGTGCGGGCCCATAGGGAGCCTCTTCCCATGCCCCAGTGGCGCAATGGTAGCGCAGGCGACCTGTAATCGCCAGGTTATCGGTTCGAATCCGGTCTGGGGCTGAGCCAATGCCACTCCACGCAAGACGAACTGCGCCTTGCGCAGGCTTGGCGATGGATACCTGCGATGCTACACTGATACCCTCTGGGAGGGATGGCGGAGCGGCCAATCGCACCAGACTGTAAATCTGGCGCCCGGAAGGGCTTCGTAGGTTCGAATCCTACTCCCTCCAGTCCAAATGCAAGGGAAACAAAGGCGGGCCCACATAGCTCAGAGGCAGAGCACGTTCTTGGTAAGAACGGGGTCGCCGGTTCGATTCCGGCTGTGGGCTCCACAAAGCTGAGGAGGAGTTTTTCGCAATGGCCAAGCAGAAGTTCGTCCGGGACAAGCCGCACCTGAACGTCGGCACCATTGGTCACGTCGACCACGGCAAGACCACGCTTACGGCGGCAATCAGCTACGTCTTGGGCAAGCAGGAGAACAACAAGACCCAGTTCATCGCCTTCGACCAGATCGACAAGGCGCCGGAAGAGAAGGCGCGCGGCGTGACGATCAACATCACGCACGTCGAGTACGAGACGTCCACGCGCCACTACGCCCACGTGGACTGCCCCGGTCACGCAGACTACATCAAGAACATGATCACCGGCGCGGCCCAGATGGACGGCGCCATCCTCGTCGTCAGCGCGCCGGACGGTCCGATGCCCCAGACGCGCGAGCACATCCTGCTCGCCCGCCAGGTGAACGTGCCCTCCATCGTTGTCGCGCTCAACAAGTGCGACGCCATGGACGACCCGGAGCTGCTGGAACTCGTGGAGCTCGAGGTGCGCGAGCTGCTGTCGCGCTACGGCTTCGAGGGCGACGACATTCCGATCGTGCGGGTTTCCGCGCTCAACGCGCTCAACGACGACGCTGACGCGGCGCAGGGCATCCTCGACCTGATGCAGGCCGTTGACGACTACATCCCCGAGCCGGAGCGCCCCCGCGACCTGCCCTTCCTCATGCCCATCGAGGACGTCTTTGGCATCAAGGGCCGCGGCACCGTGGTCACCGGCCGTGTCGAGCGTGGCATCATCAAGGTGCAGGACGAGGTCGAGATGGTGGGTTTCACCGACACCCGGAAGACCGTCGTCACCGGCGTCGAGATGTTCCACAAGCTGCTGGACGAGGCCGAGCCCGGTGACGCCGTCGGCTGCCTGCTTCGCGGCGTTGACCGTGACCAGATCGAGCGGGGTCAGGTGTTGGCCAAGCCCGGCTCCGTGAAGCCCCACACCGAGGCGGATGCCGAGGTCTACGTGCTCACGAAGGACGAGGGCGGCCGTCACACGCCGTTCTTCCCCGGCTACAAGCCGCAGTTCTACATCCGGACCACGGACGTGACCGGTGAGATTGGCTTGCCGGAGGGCGTCGAGATGGTGATGCCCGGTGACAACATCAAGATGCGTGTCAAGCTCAGCATCCCCGTTGCCATGGAGGAAGGCCTCCGCTTCGCCGTCCGAGAGGGCGGCCGCACGGTGGGCGCGGGCGTCATCATCGGCGTGACCGAATAGGAGAGACATGGCAAAGAAGGGCGACCGGAACGCCATCACCTTCCAGTGCACGGATTGCCGGGAGCGCAACTACCACAGCCAGAAGAACCGCCGGAATGACCCGCAGCGGCTGGAGCGCAACAAGTACTGCAGCCGCTGTCGGAGTCATACCCTCCACCGCGAGGTTCGGTAGGCGTAATGGCACGTCAAAACGTCCGTAGGCCGTCCCTGCAGCAGAGCATGAGCTCCGCCGCACAGCGGGGCATGTTCCGCATGGGGTTCTTTGGAGAGGTCTACGCCGAGCTCCGCAAGGCCGAGTGGCCCACTCGCCAGGAGGCCACTCGGCTCACAGGCGTAGTCATTGCGGTGGCAGGCCTGATTGGCGCAATTCTGGGACTCCTGGACTTCCTCTTCAGCATCCTGGCTCGGAACACGTTGTCCTAGGGCCTTGGTGGAAGGGAGGACACAATGACTACGCATGAGAACGTAGGCCAGATGGTGGAAGACACGCAGGGCACGCCTGAAGAAGGGCACTGGTACATTGTCCACTGCTATTCAGGCATGGAGGACCGGGTCAAGAAGAACCTTGAGCAGCGCATCGCCACCATGGACGTGCGGAACAAGATCTTCGAGGTCATTGTCCCCACGGAAGAGGTGGTGGAGATCAAGGACGGGCGCCGAAGCCCGAAACGGGAGCGGCTGTTCCCGGGCTACGTGCTCGTCCGGCTGAACATGGATGACCAGAGCTGGTATGTCGTGCGAAACACACCCGGCATCACCGGCTTCATCTCCGCCGACGAGGAGGGCGAGCGAAAGGCGCGCCCCGTTCCTCTCACGGAGAAAGAGGTCTACAACATCTTCAAGCGGATGGAGGACGCGCAACCGCGCGCCAAGGTCGGGCTCGCCAAGGGACAGAGCGTCAAGGTCGTCGACGGCCCATTCAGCGAGTTCATAGGAGTTGTCGACGAGGTCATGGCGGACAAGGGCAAGGTGCGGGTGCTGGTGTCCTTCTTCGGGCGCGAGACGCCGGTGGAGCTCGACTTCCTGCAGGCGGAGCGCATCGGCTAACGAACAAGAGGCACGAACAGCGGGCGCCTGTTCGCCCCGAGAGCATTCAACGGGCGGCTGGCGCCTCGATTTTGCGAGGACTTCATGGCAAAAAAGGTCAGGGCAATAGTAAAGCTGCAGATCCCGGCAGGTGAGGCGACGCCTGCGCCGCCGGTTGGTCCCGCGCTTGGCCAGCACGGCGTCAATATCATGGGCTTCGTCAAGGAGTACAACGCCAAGACGGCCAACCAGAAGGGCAACATCGTCCCCGTCGCCATCACGGTGTTCGAGGACCGCTCCTTCGCATTCGTCACCAAGACGTCGCCCGCCTCGGACCAGCTGCGGCGCGCTGCCGGCATAGAGAGCGGCAGTTCCGCGCCTCGCCGCGAGAAAGCCGGCACAGTGACCTTGAGCCAGGTGCGCGACATCGCCCGGAACAAGCTAGAGGACCTCAATTCGCAAGACGTAGAGGCGGCGGTGGAGATGATCAAGGGCACCGCCCGCAGCATGGGCATTGACGTGGTGGAGGGCTAGATGACGACTCAGGCAAGCACCCGCTCCCGAGGCAAGCGCCACGACGATGCCGTCAAGCAGCGCGAGCATCTCCATCCCTACCTGCCGGCGGAGGCCATCAAGATACTAAAGGAGATGGCCCCGGCCAAGTTCGACGAGACGGTGGAGCTGCACATCAAGACGAACGCGGACCCGCGACACGCCGACCAGCTCATCCGAAGCGTGACGCAGCTACCGTACGGCACGGGCAAGTCCCAGCGCGTCGTCGCTTTCGTGCAGGGGGAAGCAGAGACAATCGCCCGGGAGGCCGGCGCGGATTTCATTGGCGACGCCGAACTCATCCGGAAGATCGAACAGGAAGGCTGGGTGGACTTCGAGGTCTCCATCGCCACGCCGGAGATGATGGGACAGATTGGACGGCTCGGCCGGGTCCTCGGCCGCCGTGGCCTCATGCCCAACCCTCGCACCGGCACGGTCGTCCAGCCGCAGGACATTCCTCGAGCCATACGCGAGGCCAAGGGCGGGCGTGTCGAGTTCCGCATGGACCGATCCGCCAACTTGCACATGCCCATCGGCAAGCTGAGCTTTGACGATGACGCGCTGCTGCAGAACCTCGCGGCGGCCGTGGTTGCCGTTACGGAGGCCCGTCCGGAGGGGGTCAAGGGCAATCTCTACAAGACCATGCACCTGACCTCCACCATGGGCCCGAGCCTCCGGCTAAACGTCCAAGAAGCGCAGGCGCTGAAGGTCGAGTAACCGCGAGCGCCGCAAGGGGCTGGTAGAGCCCGGGCGGTTCAGTTACAATTGCAGAGTCGCCGAAGACCGTGGGTCGCCGAGAGGCGTAATGGCGCAGCCCCCCGCGCAGGTGGTGTGGCAAGCGATGGTTGCCGCGAGGCCGAACATCGCGCTTGCGCCCCGGTCTTTGGCCGGGGTTTTATTTTGGGCCATGGGAGTGTGAGCGTTGCCGTCAACGAAAAACGTCGAGACGCTGGCCGAACTCAAGGAACGGCTGTCCTCCAGCGATTTCCTCATCAGCACCGGGTTCACCGGCCTGAACGTGGCAGCGATGAACGAATTCCGGCGCAAGCTGCAGGGGCAGGGGCTGGAGTACCGCGTCGTCAAGAACACGCTGGCCACCCTGGCGGCCGAAGAGCTCGGCACGCCCCAAATGGCGCAGCTGCTGACCGGCCCCACGGGCCTCGTCATGGGCAAGGGAGACCCGGCGGAGGCAGCCAAGCTGCTTACCGAGCACATTCGCACCTCCCGCATCACCATGCCCGTCAATGGCGCGATGGTTGACGGCCAGGTGCTGAACTCATCGCAGGTGAGCGCGCTGGCCACCATGCCGCCCAGGCCCGTCATCATGGCGCAGCTCATGGGGCAGATCGCCGGCGTGGCGCAGCGGGTCGCCCGCTCTATGAACGGTCCCGCGCAGGGTCTCGCGATGACCCTAAACGGTCCCGCCCGCGGCGTGGCGACAGTGCTCCAGCGGAACGCGGAAAAGCAAGCTAGCTAACGGCAGAAACAAGGAGGAGGAAGAGCAATGACCAAAGAAGAGATACTGGACGGCATCCTGGGACTCTCGCTGATGGACGCCGCCTGGGTTGTGAAGGAGCTTGAGGACAAACTCGGCGTCAGCGCGGCCATGCCGGTCGCCGCAGCGGCGGTTGCCGCCGCTCCCGCGGCCGCGGCTGAGGCTGCCGCGCCCGAGGAGGAGCAGACCGAGTTCACCGTGACCCTGACGGACATCGGCGCGAACAAGGTCAACGTCATCAAGGCCGTCCGCGAGGTCACCACGCTGGGCCTGAAGGAAGCCAAGGACCTGGTTGAGGCCGCTCCCCAGCCTGTTCGGGAGGGCGTGTCCAAGGAAGAGGCGGACGAGGTCAAGTCGAAGATCGAGGCTGCGGGCGCGCAGGTCACCGTCTCGTAGGTCCGCAACGACATCAGCCAGCGCGCGGCCCGCGTCTTGGGGGGCAAGGAGCCCTTCGCGGGAACGCGCAGGCTGTTCTGCGCGATGTCGCGCGAAAGGCGGTAACACATGAGCCGCCGTAAGGACAGAGAACGCTTTCTGGCAAACCGCCGCCAGAACCCCGACTACAAGGGGTTTCGCGGCTACGACAGTGATCCGTCCCGGACGGGAAACACGCCCCTTGTGGCGGTGAACTGTTCCGTGTGCGGGAAGAAACGCAACGTGCCGGTTGGGATTGCGGAGGAGCGGGGAGAGGGCTACGTATGCATGACGTGCCAGGACGAGCAAGCTGCCGAGGCAGCTGAAGCGTCGTCCCAGGCGCCATAAACGAGACTCCATGGGAGGGAGGGCAACCTGCAGTGTCAGAGGTATCGCCACCCTCCGAGTACCACGGCAGGATCCATGACCTCCCCACTGAAGACCGGCCCCGCGAGCGGCTTCGCGACCAGGGTCCCGGCGCTCTCAGCAGCCACGAGCTCCTCGCGATCCTCCTGCGCACGGGCACCAGGGGCGAGGACGTCTTCACGCTCTCAAAGCGCCTCCTCGCAATGCGGCAGGGTCTGTCCGGCCTCGCACAGACCAGCTTCGGCGAGCTGCTGCAGCAGCATGGGCTCGGCCCAGCCAAGGCCGCCGAGGTCATGGCGGCGATGGAGCTCGGCAAGCGAATCGCATCGCTACCGAGCGATGCCAGGGCCCGCGTCTCCTCGTCGGCGGACGTCGCCCACCTACTGTTGCCGGAGATGATGTGGCTGAGCAAGGAGAGCCTTCGCGTCCTGCTCCTGAATACGAGGAACTACGTCATGGGCGTGCGGGAGGTCTACAACGGCACGGTGAACTCGGCAGACGTGCGGGTTTCAGAGGTCTTTCAGGATGCTGTCAGGGAAAACTGCAAATCCGTAATTGTCGTACACAACCATCCCTCCGGCGATCCGACACCGAGCCGCGAGGACGTGCAGGTTACAGGCAAGCTGCTTGAAGCGGGCAAACTGCTAGACATAGAGCTGCTGGACCACATAGTACTTGCCAGGGACGGCTACGTGAGCCTCAAGGAGCGGCGGCTCGGGTTTCCATAGCCCGCGGCCGGGCAGAACGGGCCTACGGCAGCGGGCAGAAAGCGGGCGTCCACTCTTGAACACGAGACCCGTCAGTCGACAGCAGCCCCGCCGGTATTACGGATGGGTCATCGTCTGGGTCACCGTGCTGTCAGCCATCGCGTCCGCCGTCATCATCAACCCGACAATTGGAGTCTTCGTCAAACCGATGGAGGAGGCGTTCGATTGGAACCGCTCCGTCATTGCGGGAGCTGTGGCAATCGGCACGCTTGCCGGCGGGGTGATGGCACTCGGGGTCGGGCCGATCATCGACAGGTTCGGTGCGCGGTGGGTATTGTTCACTGCATTCCTGATCGTTGGCAGCCTCTTCGTCGCGTGGAGCGGCGTCACGACGCTCTGGCAATTCTATGCGGTCATCATCGTATCGCGGATGTTGCTGCAGGGCATGATCAACCTGACGAATCAAACAGTGTTGGCCAAGTGGTTCGTCCGGCTTCGAGGACGGGCGCTGGCCTACGGCAATCTTGGGCAGCGCTTTGGGCAGGGCGTGGTGCCGGTCATGACGCAGTTCATCATCACCGGTGCAGGGTGGCGCACAGCGGCGGCGGCGCTGGGAATCTTCGCATGGACGATCACGCTCGTCCCCGTGTTCTTATGGATGCGACGGCAGCCTGAGGATATGGGCCTTCGCCCGGACGGCGACTCAGCCGAGCGTGAGGCATCCACTGCGGCCGACGCCCGAGAGCAGCACGCACCGCGGAGCGAGGTCCACTTTACGCTGCGAGAGACCCTTAGGACCAGGACTTTTTACATTCTGATGGGCGTCCTCTGCATTACGAGCTTTGTGAACACGGGCATCAACTTCAACTTCATCCCATTCATGAGCGACCAGGGTCTTTCCGAAACCGAGGTGGCCATCGTCGTCATGGTGTGGTCGATGATCGGCATTCCGGCAGCGCTGGGCGCAGGTCTGCTGGTGGAGCGTGTCTCCGCGCAACCGGTGCTGGCGGGATTTCAACTGGGCATGATTGCGGGATCCTTGCTGCTCATCGCGCTCAGCAACGTCGGAATTGGAATTGCATTTGCGGTCGTGCAGGGGGTGTCGTTCGGCGGGTCGCTGCTCGCGCAGCAGGTCATCCTAGCCGACTACTACGGCTCACGGCACCTGGGGGCTATCAGAGGGGCGGTGCTGCCGTGGCAAATGGCGGCGAACGCGATAGGCCCGCTGGCGGCCACCCTGGTTTTCGACACGCAGGGCAGCTACGCCATCATCTTCTGGGCGTACGTGGCGATGCAGTCGCTGGTATTCCTAGCGCTGCTTGCGGCGCCCAAACCGCGCAAGCGAGCCGCAGGGGAGGCGGGAGGGGCCTAGGCCTTCCCGGCGTCATTGGCGGCTCCCGTCTGTTCGACAATGAGGCGCGCAACGTCGGAGGCCGAGGGCGCGCCGTCCGTGTCCAGCTCCAGCGAGCCAAGCCATCGCATGCGCTCGTAGGCGGCGCGGTGGATGCTTCCATCGAAACCGAGGGCATCCAGCATCTTGGCGATCTCCGGCATCTCTTCTGCCCTGCGGTAGGCGCGCTTGGGGTTGCCGGGGACGAAGCGGTCGACGAACTGGATCACGCCGGCCATCGCGCGCGAATATTGATCCATAACGGTGTCCGCCACACCAAGGGCCTCAGCAGCCAGCAAGATGTCCAACGCCAACGTGGAAACGCCCTTGGTCATGCCCGCGTGACACAACTTCGCGCCTGATGCTTGACCAACGATGGGGCCCAGAAGAACCGTGTTGATTCCATACTCGCGCAAGGTGGCAACCTCCTCAGCGCGAGGGCCGGATAGGTAGAAGCTCGCGCTGCCGAGGTTGCGCGGCCCCCCTACGATGCCCCCGTCGACGACGTCCATGGCGCCGGCCGCCTCATGCGCGATGGCTTGCACTGTGACCGGCGCGATGGCGTTGAACTCGCCGAAGAGCGGGTGCGCGCCTACACGTCTCGCCGCGCCTGCAACGTCGGCAGCGACGGCAGGCGCCGTGTCTGAAGCGAGCACGGAGAGGACGAGGTTGGACTGCCGGACCATCTCGTCCAGGGAGCCGACGTCCTCGACGCCTGCGTTGATGGCGCGCGTGCGGGTTGCGTCGCTGCGGCCCTCGAGCGTGGTCACGACGCGGGTGTGGGCTGAGATTGTTCGCGCGATAGCGCTGCCCATCTCGCCGATGCCCAGCAGTCCGATTGTTTCAAAGCTCATGTTGTTCTCCCTGCCGCGCCAGTGGTCGGTTCTGCCAACAAGAACGCCGTCACCTCGGCGTTGAACCGCTCCGCCTCCTCCATGTGCGGCCAGTGGCCAGCGCCAGGGAAGAAGAGGAAACGAGCATCCGGGACAGCCTCGGCCGCTGAGTACGCGTGCTGCGGCGGGAAGACGGGGTCCAGCGCGCCCCACACGATCATCAGCGGCATCTGCAGTTCCTGAAGCCGGGACAGCAGCCGGTAGCGCCGTTTCACACCGAAGATGTCCACACCCTGACGCAAGGACGATAGCACGGCGTCCCGCCCGCCGGGCAGCGATCGAGTGCGCACGAGCTCCTCGAACAACGCCTCCGGGTACGCCTTTCGAGGGCCGAAGACCAGTCGCATCATGGCCTTTGCGCTGCGGTGTGTCGGCCCCTCGAGGAGCTCGCCGAGGAACGGCAGCGACATGACCCGCAGGTAACCAGCGACCTCCCTGCCGAACCCGGCGGTGTTGATGAGCACCAAGTGGGACACGCGCTCAGGGTATTGCAGCGCCGTCAACAGCGCGATGAGTCCCCCCATCGAGCTGCCCGCCAGCGCGGCCGATTCCGCCCCAATTGCGTCCAAGAACCCAAGCGTGAGGGACGTGCCCGCCTCTGTGGTGTAGTTGACGCCGATCTTCACACTGTCGCCATGGCCGGGAATGTCTGGGGCATACACGGCAAACCGCTCGGACAGCGGACCAACGTTCTCCTCCCATGTAATGCCCGAGGCCCCAAGCCCATGGAGAAAGACGATAGGATGACCTTCACCAGCAGCGGCGTAGTGAATATCCATGCCGTCGACAACTATGTGCTCATGACGCACAGTTGGAATCATGCTTGTGCCTTTGCGGTGAGGATCAGGGTTCGGAACGTCCCGCCTTCGGAGAGGCAGTGGGAATGGGAGGGCGTCGACAGTTATAGTACAGCAGGCCGGACGCGCCGTACATGAGCATAAACGTGAAGATGACCGCCCCGTAACCGGACGTGTCCGAGACCCAACCCGCGAAGACCGGCCCCGCGGCGGCGAAGGGCGTCGTGCCCATACTGAGCATCCCCCAAAGCCGCGCGTAGTGGCTGTTGCCGAAGTACTCGCCAAGGATTGCGCGATTCAACGCATGCGCCCCCTGTCCAAAGCCAAAGAGGACGATGAAGACGTACACAAGTGGCGCTTCATGCAGCAGCAACAGGAACAGCGATAGCGACTCGAGACCGACGATGATCCCCATGACCTTGCGACGCAGGAAGAGGTCGCTAATGTAACCGCCCGCCAACGCACCGATGACTCCCATGCCAGCCATGATGCCAACCAAGAATCCCGCCTCGACGCTCGTATACCCATAGCGGTCCTGCAGCATTGGCGACATGTGCAGCACCATGCCAGCCTGGCTCATTTGCCTGAGCGCAAGGGCGCCCATGAAGAACCAGAATGCATGCGCCCGAAATGCCTGACCGACGGTGAAATTCCTGCCGGGGACCTGGACCAGCGCGTGGGGCTTTCCGTCGGCTTGCCGGGTGTCCAGCAATGCCGTGGGAGCGACGGGAGGCTCCGCAGGGTCGCCGTCGGGCAGGAGGCCCATGTCCTGCGGCCGGGTACGGATGAGCTTGGTGATCGGCATGACCAGCACGAAGATCGCTATGCCGGTGACCACCGCGCCGGTCTCCCAACCCCAACGCGCGATGATGAAGGCGAGCATCGGGGCGAGGACGACGCCGCCCATGGCCTGCGACGCCATGCCGATGCCCATTGCACGGCCCTTCTTGCGATTGAACCAGTTGTTGATCGTCGCCCAATTTGGCGCGAATCCCCCGATGTTCGCGCCCAGGGACACCATGAAGGTCCAGGTGACGATGAACAATAGCAGGTTGCGGGCAACGAGGCCAAAGAGGACCATGCCGAGGCCCATGAGGAACATGCCCACAATGATGGGCGGCCTCGGACCAAAGCGATCGATGAAGTAGCCGACGATGGGAGCGAGCACGGTGTTCTCGGCTCGCGCCAAGGCAATCGCGAGGGACGTGACGGTGCGGCTGATGCCCAACGCCTGCGACACGGGGTTGAAGAAGACTGTGGCGCCGTAGTTGGTGACACCGGAGGAGAAGCCCATAACCAAGCAGTTGGCCGCAAGAATGAACCAACCGTGGAAGATTCCTCGGCGTCTGCCCTCTTCGTGGGGTATGTGCTGGGGCGAGTCGCTGATTGCCATTGCACCATCGCTTGTGCGCTCAAGGGCGCAACCTGCTGAGCATACCTGCACACCAGCGTGCCTAGCAAGCAGCGGGCCTTGGGGTGCGCTCGGCGACGATGTGGTGCACAATGACGAAGGCGCATACGCCACGGGAGAATGACATGGCAGAGGCAACGGCCGGGGCAATTCACGCACCGGAGTTCCCGGACGGCTTGGAGTGGCTCAACTCGGACGCACCGGTCCGGCTGGCGGACCTGAGGGGCAAACTGGTGCTCCTGGACTTTTGGACTTTCTGCTGAGTCAACTGCATGCACATACTTCCGCAGTTGCGGAAGCTGGAAGAAGCCTACCCAGAAGAGATAGTCGTGCTCGGCGTCCACTCCGCCAAGTTCCCGGCGGAGAAGGAGACCGACGCTGTCCGGCAGGCCATACTCCGCTACGACATCCGGCACCCCGTCGTGAACGACCGAGACTTCCAGGTATGGCAGCGCTACGCGGCCCGAGCGTGGCCCTCCTTGTACATAATCGACCCCGAGGGAAAGGTGCTGGGAAAGCACGAAGGCGAGTACCGTTTCGAGGACCTAGACAACTTCCTCCACCCTCTCGTCGAAGCCTACGACATCAAGGGCCTCATCCAGCGCAGCCCGACGACGTGGACGCTGGAGCGCGACAAGCAGGCCGCGGAGAACGCCCTCGCTTTTCCGGGCAAGCTGCTCGCGGACGAGGCGGGCAACCGTCTCTTCATCGCCGACTCGGGCCACCACCGCATCGTGGTTGCCTCGCTCCAGGGCGAGGTGCAGGACGTCATTGGCGGCGGCGATCCCGGAATGAGAGACGGCAGTTACCTGGAAGCGCAATTCAACGACCCACAAGGCATGGCGCTGGACGGGGACACGCTCTATGTCGCGGACAAGGAAAACCACGCGCTTCGCAAGGTTGACCTGGCCGCGAGGAAGGTCCAGACCATCTCCGGCACTGGAGAGGCCGCCATGACCTTCATGCCCCCCGGCCCCGCGGCCGGCATGCCGCTTCGCTCGCCTTGGGACATTACGGTGGTAAACGGCACGCTCTATATTGCGATGGCCGGCACGCACCAACTCTGGTCGATGGACATGGCGAGCAGCACCATCGGCCCCTTCGCAGGCAGCGGCCGCGAGGGACTCAGCGACGGCCCACTCAAGCAGGCCTGGCTCGCGCAGCCCACGGGCATTACGCACGACGGCAATGGACGCCTCTACTTCGCGGACAGCGAGACCAGCGCCGTGCGGTCGGCAACCACCGACGTGGCAGGTAGCGTCGAGACGCTCGTTGGCAAAGACCTCTTCGACTTCGGAGACCGCGATGGCATTGGCTCTCGCGTGCTCCTCCAGCACGTGCAGGGCGTTTGCTACAACGACGGCGCGCTCTATATAGCAGACACATACAACAGCAAGATCAAGCGAGTCGACCCCGGCACCAAGGAGACCACGTCGATAATTGGCGGGCCGGAGTCCGGCTTTCAGGATGGAGCGTGGGGGGAAGCCCGTCTGAACGAGCCGTCGGGCGTGTCCTGCGCCAACGGGACGCTCTACATCGCGGACACCAACAATCACGCCATCCGAGTCGCGGACCTCGGCACGGGGCAGGTGTCGACGTTGGAATTGCGGGGCTTGTGAGGAGTAAGTCCTCCAGTTGCCACGAATAACTCTTGAACACAATGGCCAATGAGAGTCTTGCTCGATATGCTGAAGGCATAAAGTGACTTCGGAGAGCCAGCATTGACAACAGCGAGCCCGGCGCCTCCGCAGAACGAGGAGCTTCAGCGGATCTTGCAGTTCTAAGCGACCAAGGAAGACTTGGCTAACATGGAAACTCGCTTGGTCACAGCCATCGGCGAAGCCAAAGCCGACATGCTGAAGACGATTATTCTCGTGATGCTGGCCGGAATTGCCGCCACGGCGACCGTCACTGCCGGGATTCTAGCGACAGCGATACAACTTCTCGGTTAGCAGACACGCTTTCCTTTCCCCCTAGCTCCAATCGACAGACCATCCCGAATGACCTTTCCCGTTGACACTCCCTACGCCGCTGGCTACCATACTGGTACTGCACCGGGCAGGTCATGTTTGGAGGAGGAGTTATGCCGGAGGCGGTAGCCCCACTGACGATCCACATCACGGAACGGGCCGCGAAGAAGGTTGTCTACTTCGCTGAAAGGGACGGCAAGGGCGAAGAGTTCGGCCTGCGAGTCGGCGTGAAGGGCGGAGGCTGCTCCGGCCTCACCTACACGCTTTCCGTCGAGTCCGGCCCGCAGGAAGAAGACAAGGTTATCGAGGACAACGGCATCCGCCTGTTTGTACCCAAGAAGAGTTTTGTCTTCCTGGCGGGCACAGAGCTGGACTTCTCAGACGGGCTGAACGGCAAGGGGTTCACCTTCGTCAACCCCAACGCCAAGAGCACCTGCGGCTGCGGGACCAGCTTCTCGGTCTAGACCGCACACGACGCCAACAGGGCCGCTTGTCCATGCCCCGCAGGACGGCGGCCTTTGTGTATCCGAGGAAGGACGAATGCACCGGACTCCACTCCATGAGGCGCAGGAAAGGCTCGGCGGGACGTTTCGGGACGTGGCGGGCTGGGCCGTCGCCGCGGGTTTCGGCAACACTGAGGCGGAGTACGATGCGGCGCGCACGAGTGCAGCCATCGCCGATGCATCCCATCTTGGACGCATCATTGCCCGCGGCAATGACACCCTCGACCTGCTGAACCGTCTGAGCACGAACCTCGTCGATCCGCTGCCGGAGGGAGCGGGCCAAACAACCGTCATCACCAACGGCAAGGGCCGCGTCCTCGATTGGATCACCGTCCTCCCATGGGGAGAGCACTTTCTACTGCTCACATCGCCAGAGCGGCGGGAGGAGGTGGCCTCGTGGATAGACATGTTCACCTTCGAGGAGGACACCACGCTGCAGGACGTGACGGAAGCATCCGCGATGGTCTCCCTCCTCGGGCCGTCCGCTGAGACCGTAGTGGAGAATCTCCTCGGGATCCCGCTCACCACCCTCCCGCCCCTCGGAGTAATCGGAGCACGCTGGCAGGCCGGCGAGGCGCTCGTCGCGAGGAGATCACTGGCCGGCCTGCCTGGATTCGACATAGTCCTGCCCGTCGAGTGCACCGAATCGCTCTGGGACGCAGGGGTTGATCTTGGGGCGACTCCCATCGGCCTCCAGGCCCTTGAGGCACTACGCATCGAGGCCCGCGAACCGCGCTGGGGAACGGAATTCACCGATGACAACAATCCGCTGGAGGCGGGCCTCATCAATCAGGTCTCCTGGACGAAGGGATGCTACACAGGCCAGGAGGTTGTCGCGCGGCTGTACAATTACCACCGGATTCAGCGGTTCATGGTCGCCGTTGGGTTGCCAGACGACGCGGAGTATCCGCCCGGCGTCGTGCTCATGGCCGAGGGCACATCGGTCGGCCGCGTGACGAGCGTCTCGCCCATTGCGCGCGACGGTGTCCACGAGGCTCTCGCGACGGTCCGGTCGGGCCACGCGGCGGTCGGGAACACGTTGCACGTCGGAGAAAGCGGCCCGGCCGTCCGGATTACGTGGGTCCCAGAGGAAGCTCAACAGGGCACGGCGGCCTAGCCGCGACATTAGCATTGGAGGGCTAGCATGGCATCGAACGGACACGGCAACGGCAACTACTCCAACGGTTACAGCGTGGTGGGCACCCGGCCCGTACGCCATGACGGCGTCGACAAAGTCACCGGCAACGCTCGCTTCAGCGCCGACGTGAACATGCCGGGGCTGCTCTACGGCAAGGTCCTACGCAGCCCTCATACCCATGCCGTCATCAAGTCGATCGACACCACCCGCGCCGAGGCCCACCCCGGAGTCCGGGCCGTCATGACGGCCAAGGACCTCCCACAAATGTCCGGGCTTGTTGAGGACCTTGTTGAGGGCTCCCTCCACAACTTCCGGTTCCTCAGCAACAACGTCATGGCACTGGACAAGGCGCTCTACAAGGGGCACGCCATCGCCGCGGTCGCTGCTACGAGCGCCGCAGCCGCGGAGCAGGCCCTCGAGCTCATCGACGTAGACTACGAGGCGCTCCCCCCGGTCACCGACGCCCGGGAGGCGATGAAGCCCGGGGCGCCCATCCTGCACCCGCGTCTCCAAACGATGGAGACCGCCTATATCCGAGCCGGCGGGTATCGCGCAGAGGATGAGGAGGGGGAGCAGACCAACGTGGCCAATCGGTTCGAGTTCAGCATGGGTGACCTCGAGGCAGGGTTCGGGGAGGCAGACGCGATCGTCGAGCGCGAGGTCCACACGTCGCCCGTGCACCAGGGATACATCGAGCCCCACGCCGCGACAGCCCACTGGGGGCCCGACGGCAAGCTCACCATCTGGTCCAGCAGCCAGGGCCATTTCATGGTACGCGAGCAGACGTCCCGCCTCCTGAACATTCCCATTTCCAGTGTGCGGGCGATTCCCATGGAGATCGGCGGCGGCTTTGGCGGCAAGCTGTTGGTGTACTTGGAGCCTGTAGCCGCCATCCTGTCCCGCAAGGCCGGCCACCCCGTTAAACTGCAAATGAACCGCACCGAGGTCCTTGAGGCCACGGGCCCCACGGCAGGAGCGCACATCCGCGTCAAGATGGGCGCCACCCGCGAGGGGAAAATCACCGCCGCAGAGGCCCACCTCGTCTACGAGGCCGGCGCATACCCGGGCTCGCCGGTTTCCGGGGGGTGCCAGTGCATGTTCTCACCGTACGTCATTCCCAACGGCTACATCGAGGGCATCGACGTCGTGGTGAACCGCCCCAAGAGTGCGGCGTACCGGGCACCCGGCGTCCCGGCGGCGGCGTTCGCAGTCGAGACCGTCGTCGACGAGCTGTGCGAGAAGATCGGAATGGACCCGCTGCAGTTCCGCCTCATCAACGCCGCTCGCGAGGGCGAACGCCGGTTGACGGGACCGGCGTTTGGCAGCGTCGGTATGACAGACACAGTCGCCGCCGTGCAGGCGCACGACCACTACAACTCGGCGCTTGAAGGCAAGTGGCGCGGCCGCGGCGTGGCGGCGGGTTTCTGGGGCAACGGCACCGGACCGTCGACCGCAACCGCCAGCGTCAACCCCGACGGCACGGTGAGTCTCGTCGAGGGCTCACCCGACATCGGCGGCACCCGCGCCTCCGCGTCCATGCACCTCGCCGAGCAGCTCGGCATCCCGGCCGAGGACGTGAAGCCCACCATCGGCGACACGGATTCCATCGGCTACACCTCCAACACCGGCGGAAGCTCCGTCACCTTCAAGACGGGGTGGGCCTGCTACACGGCGGCTGAGGACATCAAACAGCAGATGATCGCCCGCGCCGCCAGGATGTGGGACGTCGCGGTCGAGGACGTGCAGTACGAGGGGGGTGTGCTCAAGCACCGCACGGACAGCGCGCTGACGAGGACCTTCAAGGAAATGGCGGCGCAGCTCAATGCTACGGGCGGACCCATCACGGGCAAGGCGTCCGTGAACCCACGCGGGCAGGGGGCCTGTTTTGCCGTCCACGTCGTTGACGTCGAAGTTGACCCCGAGACGGGCAAGGTGGAGATCCTCCGGTACACGGCCGCGCAGGACGTGGGCCAGCCCATCCACCCGAGCTACGTAGAGGGCCAGATCCAAGGCGGCGTGGTCCAAGGGATCGGCTGGGCGTTGAACGAGGAGTACTACCTTGACGCCGAGGGCCGTATGGCAAACTCCAGCTTCCTCGACTACCGGATGCCCATCGCCCTCGACGTGCCGCTGGTGGAGACGCTGCTAGTGACGGTGCCCAGCCCGGGCCACCCCTACGGTGCGCGCGGTGTCGGCGAGGTGCCCATCGTGCCGCCGCCGGCCGCGGTGGCCAACGCTATCCACAACGCCATTGGCGTGCGAATGATGGACCTGCCGATGTCGCCGGGAAGGGTGCAGAAGGCCATCGCGGAGAGCGGCGCAGCCGTCGCCTAGAGCGTCAGCGACATTCCGCCGTCAACGACGAGCACCTGGCCACGGATCATCGCGGCTGCGTCGCTGCACAGGAAGGCCACGGCCTTGGCGAGGTCCTCGGCCGTCAACAGCTCGCCGCCTGGCGTTTTCGACCGCGCACTGGCCAGCATGTCGTCGCGATTGGGGAAGTGCTGGAGCGCGTCCGTCTGCACGTAGCCGCCGGACACCGCGTTCACGGTGATGCCTCGCGGCGCAAGCTCGACGGCCATGTAGCGCGTGACCGCTTCCAGCCCAGCCTTGGACACTCCAACCGACAAGTAGTTGGGGAAGACGCGACCGGAACCCAGGCTGCTGATGTTCACCACGCGCCCACCCTCGCGCATCAGCGGGACGGCCTCCTTTGTACACAGCCATGGAGCCTTTGTATTGATGTTCAGCGTCCAGTCCCAGTGCTTCTCCTCGAGATCCAGTCCCGGCCGATTGACGCCCGATGCCGCATTGTTGATGAGGAAGTCCAACCGCCCAAAGTGGTCGCGCACGGCGCTCATGAGCTTGCGTACCTGCGCCGGCTCGGCCAGGTGGGCTGCCACACGGATGCACTGAACGCCGAGCGCCTCGATCTCCTGCTGCGCGGCGCGCGCCTCAGCGTGGTTTCGGAAGTAGTTGACGACGATGTCGGCACCGAGCGTGGCAAGCTCACGAGCGATGACTCTGCCAATCCCCCGCGATGCGCCGGTGACGAGCGCAACTCGCCCAGCGAATGGCCTATTGCGTTCGGAAGTGGTCATACCGGTCTTAGGAGATCACGAGGCCGCCATCTACGGCGATGGCCTGCCCTGTGATGTAGCTCGCGGCGTCAGAGGCGAGGAAACCGACCATGCCCGCAATCTCTTCCGGCTGCCCAAAGCGGCCCACGGGCACGCGGTCCATGATGTACTGCTTGAGCTCCTGCGGCAGATCCTCCACGATGTCCGTCTCGACATACCCGGGCGCCACGCAGTTGACAGTGACGTTGCGCGAGGCCACTTCCTTCGCCACGCTCTGCGTGAACCCGACAAGACCGGCCTTGGCGGCGGCGTAGTTCGCCTGTCCGGGGTTGCCGCGCAGGCCAACCACGGAGCCGATGTTGATGACCCGGCCCCACCGGCCGCGCACCATCGTTCGGATGCCCGCCCGTGTGCAGAGGAAAACGCTCCGAAGGTCGAGGTTGACCACGCTGTCCCAATCGTCGTCTGACATGCGCATCAGCAGAGAGTCCTTGATGATGCCGGCGTTGTTCACCAGCACCTCGACGGGGCCAAAGGCCTCCGCGGCCTGGGTGAACAGCCGCTCCACATCATCGCCCTGCGTCACGTCGGCCTGCAATGCCACGGCCTTCGAGCCGGCCTCTGCAACGCGCTGCAGGACCTCTTCGGCCGCATCCCCGTTGCTGACATAGTTCACGACGATGCGCATGCCCTGCGAGGCGAGTTGAAGCGCAATCGCCCTGCCAATCCCTCGTGACCCCCCAGTAATCAGCGCTACCCGGCCGTCTGCTGACAAGCTCGTTCTCCAGTCTTTCCTAGCCTGCGGTGCGCGCCCGCAGTGTGTTCAGTTCCTCTTCCATCTTTGCGGCCAAGCCTGTCTCGCACACTCGGACGGCGGTGTTCACCGCTCGCGCGATGCCGTGGCTCTTCGCGCGCCCGTGCCCGACGATGACGTTCCCCTTGACTCCGAAGAGCGGCCCGCCGCCGTTGTATTCCGTGCGGTTCAGCAGGTCGTAGACGTCCTGGCTGATAGCCGTGGCGTCCGCCTCGGATAGATGCGAGGCCAGCCGGTCCTTCACATAACGCGAGATGTCCACTCCAAGTCCCTCGACCGTCTTGAGCAGGATGTTGCCCACGAAACCGTCGCACACAATGACGTCGGCCTTGTCGCCGCCCAGATCGTGTCCCTCAAGGTTTCCGACAAAATTGAGCCCGCTGGCCTGGAAGAGGGGGAAAGCCTCCTTTGACTGCCGGTTTCCCTTGCCCTCCTCCGTGCCCACGCTCAAGATGCCGACTCGCGGGTCTGCGACCTCCAGGTAGGTGCGGCTGAATGCGACGCCCAGGGCCGCAAAGTCCACCAACTGCGACGGCCGGCAGTCAATGCTGCTGCCAAGTTCCATGAATACGGTCGTGGGAGCGTAGCCGAGGATGGGCCCACCGAGCGCAGGGCGCTCGAGCCCCTCCATCATGCCGAGCAGCAGCGCGCTCGCAGCCATAGCCGCGCCGGTGGAACCCATCGTGACAAAGGCGTCGGCCATTCCTTCCTTCACCATGCCAACCCCTACGACTGCCGAGGCCTTCGGCTTGGCGCGCAGGGCCTGCAGGGGCGACTCGCTGTCCAGGATCACACCCTCTGAGGGCACGAGCTTGATGGGCAGCCCTCCGCCGCCCAGACGCTCAATTTCCGGCTGCACGGCGTCGGCGTCGCCTACGAGCAGCACGGCCACGCGGCCCCGTCCCTCAGAGACGGCGGCGATGGCGGCTGCTACCGTCTCCTGCGGGCCGTAGTCACCGCCCATCGCATCCAACGCAATACGCAGGGGTTGTCCAGGTGAATTCGTCATCGGCTCCTCGAGCAGCAGGCGGCCCTGCCAAGTCAATGATGCGCGGATTATACGAAGGAGAGGTATGGAAAAGCAAGAACGGACGCCAGGGACTGCGCGGCGACACCCTGGACGCCGTGCGGCGCAGGCGGGGTTGCACGTGACCTAGAGGGCTCGTCCTACGCCGAGGCTCGCTCCAGCGCCTGCTGCGTCGTGACGCCGACGATTCGGATCTGGCGCAGCAACAGCACGGACAACGCCACCACCGCGACGACGCCACCGCCAAGCCCAACGGCAAACTGCGGGCTCACCCAGTCGGCCACGAGACCGGCTTGAAGTCCGCCAAGAGGGAGCATGCTCCAGGTGAGGCTGAAGATGCTGAACACGCGTCCTCGAAGCTGGTCCGGCACGAGGGCCTGCAGCGATGTTTGCACCATGACCATGTAGAAGGTGGTCGCAGCACCGCCGATGAAGAGCATGGCCAGTGAGAGCAGATAGTCCGTCGAAACTGCGAACACGATGACCGTCGCGCCGAAAACCACCGCACCGCCCACGAGCCACAGCCCCTTGTTGCGAGACTTGCTCATCGCAGCGGCCACCAACGCCATCACGATGGCCCCGACGCCCGCAACGGAGTGCATTTGCCCGAGACCCTCGGCGCCGACGTTCAGAATGTCGGTCGCGAAGATGGGCATCAGAATAATGAAGGACATGCCGAAGAAGCTGTTGAGGAAGGTCAGCCCAATAAGCGCGGCGAAGACCTGGTTCTTGACCACGAACCCGATGCCTTCAATGAGGTTTCGCACCATGCTTCCGCGCGCCGCCCTGGGGATGGGCGGCACCCGCACCAGCGTCATCGCCGTTGCCATGAAGACAAAGCCGGCCGCCGCGAGGAACAGCGCCGGCGCCGCACCGACACCGGCGATCAGCGCGCCCGCGACCAGGGGGCCAACCACGCGCGTCCCCTGCCACACGATGGAATTGAGCGCGACGGCGTTCATCAGGTCCTTGCGCTCGATGAGGTGCGGGTACAGCGCCTGCCGTGCAGGATTGTCGAATGCCTGCGCCCCCGCGATGAGGAAGGAAAGCAGGAGCAGGTTCCAGACCGTGGCCTGGTCCATGGTGACAATAACGCCCATTACGGTCAGAAGCACGGCGATGGTCAACGACACCAGAATGATCAGCAGCCGCTGGTCGAAACGGTCGGCGATGACGCCACCGTAGAGGTTGAGGAGCACCGTCGGCACGGCCGTGGCCCCGCCAAGCCACGCGAGAGCCTTCGGGTCGCCCGTGATATCCCAGATAAGCCATCCCTGGATAACAAGGAGCATCTGGAAACCGGTGACGGAAAAGAGGAGCCCGGTGAAGTAGAGGCGGTAGTTGCGATGGTGCAGCGCGGAGGTAACGGTTGCGAGACGCTCTTTGAGGGTGGGTTTCTGTTCAGGCGTGGTCTGGGCTTCCATCGATGATGTCTCGCGCCAACGCCCGGTGGGTGTAGGGCCGGCTACGTTGCCGTCGCGTCCGTCCCTGGCTGGGCGTTCCTCCCGTAGACGCCATGATAGCGTTCGGGAAGGCAAGCGGCAATGCGCAACATTACACTGTCCATCAGGTCCTTGAGCCGGTCCGGCTCGATCCTGCCCTTCACCTCGGGCAGCGTGAACGGCTCGCCAATGGTCACGGTGATGTTCCCCGTCGGCACGGCGACGCGCCAGATTGGCCCGACGCTCTCCGACCCCGCAATGCCCACCGGCAGGATGGGCGTCTGTGTCTTCACCGCCATGAGCGCGACCCCGGGAACGCCCTCCCGCATGCCGCCCTCCCGATTCCGGTGCGACTCTGGAAACACGACGACAGCCCGGTCCTCACGCAGCAGCTTGCGTATCCACAGCAATGCCTCGATGTCCTTGCCCTGATCCTCCGGGTTCAGCGCATATGCGCCGTACGTCCGGAGGAAGGCCCCAATCATCGGCTTGAAGAGGCCGCGCTTGGCGATGAAATTCAGCCGCCTTGGCAAGCTCGCGCCCAGCAGCGGCGGGTCCAGGTTGCTCATGTGGTTGGCCGCCACCAGCAGCGGCCCCGTCATGGGCACGTTCTCCCTGCCCGTGACAGTCCAGTTTGCGAACAGCCGAAGGGCTCCCCGCATCATCGCGTTGGAAACGGCGTATGTCTTATCAGGCATTCCGGCTCCGTTCCGCGGCCAGCACCAATACCCTCTCAACGACCTGCTCTATTGTAAGGCTGTCCGTGTCGATGACCACCGCATCCTCCGCGGGCCGCAAGGGCGACGCCTCCCGGCTCGAGTCGATGTGGTCGCGCACCCGGAGCGCCTCCTCAACTGCCTGCAGCGAGGTTGCCTTGTCGGTGCCCATCCGTTCCGCGTGGCGTCGCTTGGCCCGTTCCTCTACGCTCGCGTGCAGGTACGCCTTCACGTCCGCGTCGGCCAACACGACTGTCCCAATGTCGCGTCCCACCATGACAATGGCGCCGCCTGCGGCGATTTCTTGCTGCTTTGCGACGAGAACGTGCCTTACGCTGGCGACTGCGGCCACCCGAGATACCGAGCCTTCGACATCAGGCCCGCGCAAATCCTCGGTCACGTCATCGCCGTCCAACAGTACGCGGGCGCCCTCCGGGGCGTCACCCAGCGCGATATCCGACGCTGACGCACAGGCCGCGAGGGCATTGTCATCGGAAAGGGAAACACCGCTGCGAAGAGCGGCGAGGGTGACAGCCCGGTACATGGCGCCGCTGTCGAGGAACCGGAACCCCAACGCGTCCGCGACGCGCCGTCCAACAACGGTCTTTCCAGATGCCACGGGCCCGTCAATGGCGATGGTGGTGACCGTTGGCACCGTACCTCTTCCGCGCGAGGGTGGGGGCAGCCAAGACGCCGGTCCTATTGCTCGGCGTCCTCCAATCGGGCTTTGACGTCATTGTAGTCCAGCGTGATCATCCGGATGAACACATTCCAGGTCGCCACAGCGCTGACGCCCACGATGAAGGCGAACCAGATTGTGAGGCTCCAGCGCAACTCATCACGGCCTATGTTTGCATCGATGACGGCCGGGATAGCGCCGAAGACAACGAGAATGGCGAGATTGACAATGGTGAATCTGATCGGGCAACCGGGGCTGTCATGCAGCCAGCGGTGCAGCCTGTAGCGCCAGCTCACGGATCCTCCTTGCAGCTGTTTTGTCAGTAACAGCCCGTCTCTAGCGAAACAGCATAGCGGACGGAACTCGCGTGGGCAAGCGGAGGGAATGGCTCTCATTGACACGTCCTTTTGCCGCTTCATACGATGGAAGCAGCCCGCAATTGGAGCATGCCGTGACCGCAGACTCCGCCCCGCTGTTGCGCACCGCCCTCTACGATAGCCACATCGCCGCCGGCGGGCGGATGGTCCCCTTTGCAGGATGGGAGATGCCCGTCCAGTACAAGGGGGTCATCGCCGAGGTGAAGGCCGTTCGCAACGACGTCGGCATCTTCGACGTGTCCCACATGGGCCGGCTCAACATCTACGGATCCGGCGCGGCGTCATTCATGGACAACCTGGTTACCTTCAGCGTCAAGACGCTCGCCACGGGGCGGGCACGCTACGGGTTCATCCTCTCCGACAGCGGGGGCATTCTGGACGACGTCATTCTCTACCACACCCAATTCGATGACGGCAGCGACCTGCTGCGGCTCGTGTGCAATGCCTCCAACCGCCTGGCCGTCATAGGATGGATGGACCAGAACGCCGCAGCCTTCCCAGGCGTCATCTTCAATGACCACACGTATGAGACTGCACTAATTGCCGTGCAGGGCCCCCGCGCGTTGCAGGTCGTCGACGGTCTGTGCATTGGGGACCCCAAGCCGTCGGCGCTGCGGCCATTTGCCGCGGACACGTTCCCCTTCGCCCTCAGCGATGAGGTCAACGCCGAGGGGTTTGTCGGCCGGACGGGGTACACGGGTGAGGACGGCGTAGAAATCGCTATAGACGCCGCATATGCGCACCGGTTGTGGGAGGCATTAACGGCTGCCGGAGCGACTCCCTGTGGACTCGGCGCACGAGACGTTCTCCGCCTCGAGGCCGGACTGCGTCTCCACGGCTCTGACATGGACCACACGACCACGCCTTTTGAGGCCGCGCTAGAGCGTTTTGTCAACATGGACAAGAACATCTTTCACGGCCGCGACGCGCTCGAGCTGCAGGAAGAAGACGGCCTGCCCCGGCGACTGACGGGATTCCGTCTACTCGGCGGAGGGGTGCCACGCCACGGCTGCGCCATCCTGCATGAAGGAAAGACCATAGGCGAAGTCACCAGCGGCACCTACTCTCCAATCCTTGACACCGGTATTGCCATGGGATACGTTTCCACTGACCACTCTACACTGGGCCGTAAGGTCCAAATCGACCTACGCGGACGGTTGGTTGAGGCGGAAGTAGCGGAGCTTCCATTCTACCGGCGTCCCAAAACCAGCTAACTGGAGCACACCATGACTGAGCACCCCAGCGAATTGCGCTACACGATTGAGCACGAGTGGGTGCGTGTCGAGGATGACGGCACGGCAACAATTGGCGTGACATTCTTCGCGCAGGACCAGCTCGGCGACGTCGTATACATCGTCCTGCCGGCGGTGGGCACCACGCTGCAGGCGGGGGCCAGGATGGGAGAGATCGAGTCGGTCAAGTCAGTCTCCGACCTCTACGTCCCGGTGAGTGGCGAGGTACTCGAGACCAACCAGGACGTCATCGAACACCCGGAGCGCGTCAATGAGGACCCGCACGGCGCGGGGTGGATGGTCCGCGTCCGCATGTCCGACCCCTCGGAAGTTGACCGGCTGCTCACCAACGAGCAGTACGACAGTGCAATAGCAAGCTAGGACGCAACTCAGAGATGTCAACTCCCTTCCCGCACTCCTACCTCCCGCACACTGAAGCACAGCGCCTGGAGATGCTGGCCGCAATCGGGGTGACCTCCGTCGACGAACTCTTTGCCGACATCCCGGGCGCCTTCCGCAATCCGGAGATATCCCTTCCGCCCGCGTTGACCGAACTCGAGCTCCTCCGGGAGATCGGAGGGCTCGCCAAGCGCAATGCCGTCCCGGGAGAAGTCCCTTGCTTTGTGGGAGGTGGAGTCTACCGGCATTTCATCCCGAGCGTCGTCGGCGCGATGATCTCACGCGGGGAGTTCCTCACCTCGTACACGCCATACCAGCCCGAGGTGAGCCAGGGCACCCTCCAGGCCACGTACGAGTACCAGAGCATGATCTGCGAGATCACCGGCATGGAGGCCGCCAACGCAGGCATGTACGATGGCGCGAGCTCCCTTGCGGAGGCCGCGCTCATGGCATGCCGCGTTACGGGCCGGCACAGCGTCGTTGTTCACAACACGGTCAACCCCCGCTATCGAGCGGTCGTCGACACGTATCTTCTGCCCCAGGGCATCGAGGTCATCAGCGCCGCGCCCGGCGAGGAGTCCATATCGGATTCAACAGCATGCGTGCTGGCCCAGTACCCGGACTACTTCGGCGTGGTACGCGACCTTACCGCGCTTGCGGATGCCGCCCATGAAGCGGGCGCGCTGCTCGCAGTCAGCGCCGACCCTGTTGCGCTCGGCATGTTTCGTGCGCCGGGGGAGTTCGGCGCTGACATAGTGACGGGGGAGACGCAGCCCATCGGCGTCAATTTGAGCTTCGGCGGCCCATACGTTGGTTACTTCGCATGCCGGATGACTCACATCCGGCAGATGCCGGGACGGATAGCCGGGCGCACTGTCGACCACGAAGGACGCGTCGGTTACGCGCTCACGCTTCAGACCCGGGAACAGCATATCCGCCGGGAGCGCGCGACCTCCAACATCTGCACCTCGGAGGCGCTCATCGCTACGGGCACTGCTGTCTGTCTCGCCGCACTGGGGCCGGACGGATTGCGCCGGATGGCTGAACTCAGCTACCAGAAGGCGCACTATGCCGCAGCGGAGATTGCGGCGTTGGAAGGTTACGCAATTGCGGAGCGTGGCCCATGGTTCAATGAATTTGTGCTCAGGTGCCCGCGAACTGCGAATGAGACCAACGCCGCCCTGTGGCAGCGCGGCATCATCGGCGGAATTGACGTGGGTGACGCAGTCGAGAATGGCTTGCTGCTCAGCGTCACGGAGATGCATACCCGCGCCGAGATTGACGCCCTCGCGGCGGCGCTCTGCGACATCCAACGGGAGGGAGCGCGATGACGACCGACGGCGTCTCTGCACAGCGCGCGCACCACTCGCTGTGGGACCTCTCCGCACCGGGCCGATCCGGCGTACGGCTGCCGGAGTCGGACGTCCCCGCACAGCCGATGCCGGATGCCGATCTCCTTCGCAAGGAACTTCGGCTGCCGGAAGTCTCGGAGTTGGACGTCGTGCGGCACTACACGCGGCTGGCGCAGAAGAACTTCTCCGTGGACACCAACTTCTACCCGCTCGGCTCCTGCACCATGAAGTACAACCCCAAGATCAATGACATGATAGCGTCGCAACCCGGCTTTTCGGGCATACACCCGCTGCAGCCGGAGGAGACGGTGCAGGGGGCGCTGGAGCTCATGCACCGGCTGCAGCGGGACCTGCAGGCCATTACCGGCATGCCGGCTGCCTCCCTCGCCCCCCTCGCGGGAGCTCACGGCGAGCTTGCGGGCGTCCTGATGATCAAGGCCTACCATGAAGCGCGCGGCGAGTCCGAACGCAAGGTCATGCTCATCCCGGACAGCGCTCACGGCACCAACCCGTCATCCGCCTCGATGGGCGGGTTTGAGGTGGTGTCACTCCCATCGGACAGCACAGGAAGCGCGGACCTCGCCGCAGTGGAGGCCGCGGCAAATGACCGCCTCGCCGGCCTGATGATCACCATTCCGAACACGCTTGGCCTATTCAACCCTAACATCGCGCGCATCTGCGAGATCGTTCACAACGCGGGCGGACTCGTCTACGGCGACGGCGCCAACATGAATGCCCTGCTGGGCCGCGCCCGCACCTACGACCTCGGTTTCGACGTCGTGCACCTGAACCTTCACAAGACAATGAGCACGCCCCATGGAGGCGGCGGCCCCGGCGCGGGCCCCGTCTGCGTCAGGGAGCGGCTTGCTCCATACCTGCCCGCACCCGTCGTCGAGAAGATTGCGGACGCCGAGGGGGTGCGCTACCGCTTCGCCACACCGCCGCACTCCATCGGCGCGATGTCCGCCGGGCACGGGAACTTCGGCGTGCTGGTGCGCGCATACACGTACCTTCGAGCACTCGGAGCGGACGGCCTGCGCCAAGCCAGCGGCGACGCCGTGCTGAACGCCAACTACCTGCGACGCAAGCTCGAGCATATCTATCGCGTCGCAGTTGACCGCATTTGCATGCATGAGGTCGTCTTCACGGGGCGGCCGCAACGCGAGAAGGGCGTGAAAGCGCTCGACATATCCAAGCGCATGATCGACTACGGCGTGCACCCGCCCACAATGTACTTCCCGCTCATCGTTGAAGAAGCGCTGATGGTCGAGCCCACGGAAACGGAGAGCAAGGAGACACTGGACGCCTTCATCAAAGTCATGACAACCATCGCAAGGGAAATCGAAGAGAGTCCAGAGCTGTTGCGCGAAGCGCCGCACGTCACTCCGGTCGGCCGGCTCGACGAGGCGCGGGCCGCGAGGCAGCCGGACCTGCGATGGCAAGCGCCGTAGAAGAGCTCGCCTTCATTGACACCCCGAGAGTCCCGACCCTAGAATGAGTTTCCACCGCGGGCGTAGCTCAGTGGTAGAGCCCTTGCTTCCCAAGCAAGTTGTCGTGGGTTCGACTCCCATCGCCCGCTCCATCCCCGACGATGTCGTACCAGAAAGAAGAAGACCCCGCATGTGTATGCGGGGTCTTCTGATCTTCGAGAGTCCGGCCTGTTCTTACCCGCCGGGGGCAAGGTTGCGCAAGATGCTAAGCAGCCCGGGCTTCTTCTCATACTGTGGCGCGTCAAAATGCAGCCCGCACTCCGTCTTGTCGAAGTAGGCCCAGCGGCCCGCACGCGGATCCTCACCGACCTGGACGGGGCGCGTGCAGTGGGTGCAGCCAAGGCTCGGGTAGCCCTGGTCGTTCAGTGGATTGTAGGGCACGTCGTGTTCCTCCAGGTAGGCGCGCGTCTGCACCTCGCTCCATGCCGCCAGTGGGTTCACCTTGAGGAGGCCAAACTTGGCATCCCACTCGACAACGGCAACTTCCTTGCGCGTCGACGACTGGTCGCGGCGGATGCCGGTAATCCACGCGTCGAAGCCTTCGAGGGCGCGGGCAGTCGGCTCCACCTTGCGCAGGTCGCAGCAGAGGTTCGGGTCGCGGGACCAGAGCGCCTCGCCGTACTGGGCGGCCTGCTCGAGCGGCGTCAGGGCTGACTTGAACGCCTGCGGCTCAATGCCGTACCGCTCGGCGACGAGGTCGCGGAGGGCGTACGTCTCCGGGAACAGGAAGTCCGTGTCCGCGTAGAAGACTGGGACCGCGGGGTCAAGCTTGAGGGTCATGTCAAGGAGGACCATGCCGCTGACGCCGCCAAAGCTACATGCCAACGTGACCTTGCCCGGGAACTGCTCCATCGCCCAGGACAGGACCTCCTCCGGCGACGCGCCTTCAAGTCGCCGGTTGACGGCTTCCAATTCTTCAGCGGTCCACTGCCTCTTCTGCTCAACTGCCGCGTTCTGCAAGGGACATTCTCCTTCGTTTCGTGGTTCGATTCACAAAAAAATCGCCCTGGCTCATCCGCCGGGCGATTGCGTGGTCTCTGCGTACGTTCTACGTATTCTTAGCCGCTCAGACCCTCCATCCCGGCGGAAGCGGGCATACAACAGCAACAACACACGCAGCTGTTCGCCATGGTCGCTATCTGCCGGTTGCGGGACATATTCCCAGTGTTCCTCCTTGACTTGTGAAAGAGGATACAATCGCAAGAGCGCCGTGTCAACACTCACTCGAATATCCGTGTCACCTTGCCCCTACTGCCGTGCGTGCCGATAATGGCCGCGCATGTGAAGGAGGCGAATTCGATGCTTGCGGTCGTTCAGCGACATGAGCTTGGCGGCGACGAGCATGTGCTGCCCCTGCTATTGGAGGCGTACCCCGTCGACACCGTCGGGCAGCTGCACTACTTTCTCGTTTTCTGGTGCCAGGCCGGCCGCGAGGCTATGACCGCAGGGATGGGCAAGGAGCTCGTGGGGGACATGCTCGCGTTGCTCTCCGAGTACGGCATCGACCCTGACCGCTGCCGTCTGGAGGAGTCGGACGGCGACGAAGACCCCAGCATCGGCCCTCCGCCGGACTGGTACAACCGCAGGGACTAGGCCTCCGCCTCCTCGCTAGGCGTCGCCGGCGAAGTGCGCGATCTCCACGAAGGTCCTCGCGTGGTCCGACCAGTCGAACAGCTTTGCCTCCACCACGCGCTCCGCGTCGATACCCACCACGAGTTGCTGAACGGGGAACATCTTGCCGTCGCCCCATGGATCGGAAGCGTTCTCAATGTCCACGTTGGAGAGGTACGAGCGGCCGTTGGGGTGCGAGTGGTAGATGATTCTCGGAGGCTCTTCCGAGTCTATGCCCTGGTTGAAAGCGAGCACGTCCTCCTTGCTGAAGACGTAAGCGGTCTCCTCGCCGCGCATCGACGCGGTGGGGTGGATTCCCTGTGACTGGGCGTTGACGCAGGGGCGGGCCTTCGTCACGGAGGCGCCGTCGCGGGGGCCGGCGAGCCAGCCGCAGCACTCGGCGGGAAAGGACTCGCGGGCATGGGCGTACACCTCACGGAGTATGTGTTGCGGGATCGCCAGGGGCGCGGGAGCATCGGACATAGGTGACTCCTCGACTTGTTGCCTCTCACCTTAGGAGTTACATCGCCCGCAAGCAAGCGCAGCCCCGGAGAATCGTGGTCTTCCGCTAACTTTCGGCGGGCACATTCCGTTCCCTACCTTGAACGCGTTCGGCTGAATCGACCGTCAGAAGAGTGACAGTCAGGGGGGAAAATGAAGCGATTCCTGGGGATTGGAGCCTTGGTCCTCGCCCTGGCCCTTATGGTGCCCGCCGCCATCCTTGCCTTCTCAACCACGCAGGACAACCGGCAGGGCGGGAACGTTTCGGCCAGCGAGAGCGACGGCTCGACGGACTCGACCAGTACGGAAGAAGACACTGACTCGAAGGCCTGGGTCGGCATCTACATCATGGAAGTCACTGAGCGGCTTGCCGAGAAGCTGGACATCGACGCTGAGGAAGGCGTGGCCGTCGTGCAGGTTGTAGAGGACGGGCCCGCGGACGACGCGGGCATTGAGCGGGGAGACATCATACTGACAATCGCCGGCAGCGACATTTCGAGCGTGTCGGACGTACGGGACGCCGTCGGCGACGCGGGCGTCGGCGACACGCTCACGTTCACCATCGAGCGTGACGGGAGCGAATCCACATACGACGTCACCGTAGGCGAACGGACTGAGGCCATGAAGCATCGCAACTCGTCAATGGTGCGGAAGTCCGGCGTCATGGGGGCTTCAGGCATCGGCGCCACCATCGCATCACTCGACGCGGAGCTGGCGGAAAAGCTCGACATCGAGGCGGAAGAGGGCGTAGTGATTGTCCGGGTCGCGGACGGCGGCCCCGCGGACGATGCCGGGTTGGAAAAGGGCGACGTCATCGTATCGGTTGACGGCACTGTTGCCGACACGGTTTCGGACGTGACCGGGGCGGTGCGAGGCGCGGAGGTGGGCGACACGCTTACATTCGTGGTGGACCGCGAGGGCGAGTCGAGCGACCTCTCACTCGACGTGACCGTTGAGGAGGGCTACGGGCTCCGCGGCGCGGGCCTCAACCTGAGAGGGCTTGGCAGTCTTCGGGGCGTCCTGTCCAGCGACGAGGATGGGCCCGTCAACATCACGGTCAGCAAGGTCACAGTAAAGGCAGTTGGCGAGGACTCCGTCACGCTGACACCAACCGAGGACGGCAACGACGACATCACCGCAAACGTTACCGACTCCTCCATTATCGTCACGGACGGCGAAAAGGCTGATCTCAGCGACCTCAGCGTCGACGACGAGGGCTACGCCGTGGTGATCGACGGCGACCTCAAGCTGCTGCTCATCGGCTCGTTTGACGACATAGGCCGCGGGCAGGGGCGATTCGGGCGCTTCGACGGGAACCACGGTGACGGCGACGCCGCGCGACGGTTCGGCCGCGGGTTCGGCGGGGGCACCTTCACCCTGCCGCCAGGAGTCTCAGAAGGGAGGGGCTTTCCTGGCCCCTTTGACGGATTTGGAGGAACCCTGGAGCTCCCGCAGCTGGAGACCACCACGTAGATCCGCGCGCCAGCAGCTTCCCCTCCTCAAGGAGAGAGGCCAGTGCTCACTGGCCTCTCTCTTATTCATGTTCGGCAACCAGGCGCAAAGGAACGAGAACTTCCATCAACCCACATGAAGGAACCATCCCAGCGAAACAAGCGTCTGTATTCGTCAGCCGAGGGTACGCTTCGCCTGGCGGACAAGGGAGCATTGCGGCGCGGGGGAGTGGTGACACTTGACACGCCTTTTAGTACGCTAGTTAGTCAGTTGATGGATGATCCCAAATCTGGAAGGGACATCCATCCAGGGGGGTCAATTCACAGGAGGGGTAATGGTCAGTAAGCGAGTGTTTCTAGTGTTCGCGGCAATGCTGTTGTCTCTGGCGATCGTCGCGTGCGGCGGCGATGACGAGGAGACTACAGGGTCCGGCACGACGTCGGAGCCAGCAGCGGCGCCAACGGCTCCCGCGGTCACGGGCCAGGAGCCGACGGGCGGGGCCATATCGTCGGACACGACAACGGCAACGTCCTCTTCATCCACAGCCACCACGGCCGCGCCGGCGCCGACGGCGGTGGTAGTGGCGACCGACACTGGAGCGTCGGACGCAATGGCGATGGTCGAGCCCAAGGTTGAGCGCGTGGTGTTCGCCCAGCGGACACCGGGCACCGAGGGATGGGACCCGAACTTCGACTTCAGCTCCCCGCCCAGCGTGCAGGTGCGGCCGCTCTACGAGTACCTTGTTGCGGTCAACCCGACGACCGGCGCCTTTGAGCCCATGCTGGCAACGGAGTGGAGCATCGAGCCTGACGGCCTTGGCATTCGGTACAAGCTGCGCGAGGGCGTGCAGTTCCACTACGACTGGGGCGAGTTCACGGCCAAGGACGTAGTCCACACGCAGTGGAGCATGTCCCGCGAGGACTCCCTCCACAGCTCTTCCGGCATGTTCCGCACGGTGGTGGAAGATGTCGAGGTAGTGAATGACCACGAAGTGGTCTTCCGCCTGAACACGGCCAACCCGAACATTCCCAACGCCATCAGCCAGTTGCAGGGCGGCTGGGAGATTTCCAGCAAGGCCCACTACGACGACCAGGGTCAGCCAACGCTAGACATGCCGCCCACCGCCGGCACGGGCCCGTACCAGTATCAGGCCCGCGAGCAGGGACTGCAGGCAATCTACGAGCGGGTGCCGTACGACCACTGGCGCATCAACGTAGACTTCCCTGAGTTGGAGCTTCGCTGGATGGACGAGGCTTCCACGCGGCTAGCGGCGCTGATCGCCGGCGAGGTGCACATCGCACCGATCACCGCGGACCAGGAAGCCACCGCCATCGGCGACGGCATGCAGATGGTGCAGGGCAACGTGCCCGGTTTCCGCACCTTCTTCAACTTCCAGGGCTCCTGGTGGACGGACCACGGCAACCCGGACAGCGGCCGGCTCTACCCCGACAGCCCGCTGCTCAACGAGAACGTCCGCGCCGCCCTGAGCAAGGCGATCAACCGGGAGGAGCTGAACGAGGCTTTCTTCGGTAACGAGGCGCAGAAGGCGCACTCGGCGCACTTCCACCCGACGCGGCTCGGCTGGAACGACGCCTGGGAGCAGAACTTCAGTGACAAGTACGACTTTGACCCGGCGGCAGCCCGGCAGCTGCTGGCCGATGCCGGCTACAACGAGAACAACCCTCTGGAGACCAACCTGCACCTGATCAACCTGACCACGTATGCGGGATCAGAGGACCTCATCATCTCCGTGCAGGGGTACTACCAGGACATCGGTGTGAAGGCAAACCTGGTCGTCCTTGATGCCGCGGCACGCAACGCCCAGGCCCGGGCACACGAGTTCGACAACCACATCGGCCTGGTGTCCACATCCTCGGACCTGCTGCTGGCGGGCCGCGTGTACATGACGTCGCGGCACCCCACCGCGGGCAACTACCAGGACCCGCGGATCAACGAAGCGTACGCAGCGGCCGCGTCCACCCTTGACCCGGTGGCGCAGGACGCAGCAATGCGGACCATGGGGGACCTGGTCTTCGACGTGAACCAGGCCATCCCGCTGTTCTGGGTGCCCACGAAGATTGCGATCAACCCGGACATCGTGAGCGGCTACGTGTTCTCCGGCAACATATCCGGCAACTGGACGCACTACGACAGGATCACCGCCACCCCCCAGTAGCCGCTGAGACTCGGCAGCCCGAACACCCCCGGAGGCGAATCCTCCGGGGGTGTTTCTTTTACGAACTCCGCGTGGCCCCTGTCGTACGTTGCGTCTGTGCAAATTGACGCCCGAATCACGCCCGTGTATGCTCGCGCAAAGTCGGCAATGTCATCGAAGGAACTCAATGGAGGGTATGCAAGATGCTCACCAGGGAAGAGAACAGGTACATGACGGAGACCGGTCCCGGCACGCCGATGGGCGACTTCATGCGCCGCTTCTGGCACCCCGTGCTTCTCTCAGAGGAGCTGCCGGAACCGGACTGTCCCCCGAAGCGGACGAAGATCCTGAGCGAGGAGCTCATCGCGTTCCGCGACACCAACGGCAACGTGGGCCTGGTGGACAACTACTGCCCGCACCGGCGCGCGAGCCTCTTCTTCGGACGGAACGAGGAAGCGGGTCTCCGATGCGTGTACCACGGGTGGAAGTTCGACACGAGCGGGGACTGCGTGGACATGCCCTCCGAGCCGGCGGAATCCAACTTCAAGGACAAGGTCAAGATCAAGGCATACCCGTGCCGCGAGGGCGCCGGGATGGTCTGGGCCTACATGGGGCCGCCCGAACTCCAACCGGAGATGCCCAAGCTGGAGTACCTGGACATGCCAGAGGAGCAGTACGTGTCGACGAAAGTCATGTACGAATCCAACTACGTCCAGGTCATCGAGGGCGAGATAGACACGGTGCACGCCTCCATCCTGCACAGCAACCTCGACTCGCTCGCCAAGTCTGACTCGGCCACGACCATCGGCGGGCGGTACTCGTACCGCGACCGGCCGGCGCGATTCTTCGTCGAGGACACGGACAGCGGCATTCTCATCGGCGCGCGGCGGAACGCGGAGGAGGACAGTTACTACTGGCGAATCTCGCGCTTCCTGTACCCCTACATCACCATGATCCCACGCGAGCCGCAGGGCTCGGCACGGTCGGGGCTCATCGTGCCCATCGACGACGAGAACTGCTGGTTCTTCTGGGTGCGCTGGAACCCGTTCCGGCCGCTGGACGAGGAGGAGGTACGCACCTACGAGCTGATGAAGGCCAGCCTGGCGCCCGTCACCTACCTGGGGCAGGCGAACAAACGCAACGACTACATGATCGACCGCGAGATGCAAAAGACGGTGAACTACACGGGCATCCCGCAGAACAACGCCCGCGCACAGGACGCCGCCATGACTGACAGCATGGGGACCATCGTCGACCGGTCGCACGAGCACCTGGGCACCACGGACATGGCGATCATCCGCATGCGCCGGCGCTTGGTGCAGGGCGCGCGGGATCTGGAGGAGGGGCTGGAGCCCTACGCGGCCAGCCACCCGGAGGTCTTTGCGGTCCGGTCAGGCGGCGCGGTCCTGCCCCGCGACGTGTACTTCACGGAGGACCCTTCCGTGCAGGCGGACATCTTCGTGCAGTAGGGCGACTGCAACAGAGCGCAACGAGAGCCCCCGGTGCAGCAGGTGCGTCCGGGGGCTCTCGCTACATAATACCTGTTCAGCCTATCCCGCCTCCGCACGCAGCTCCGTGAGCAGGTAGCCACGATAACGTGCGTCGTGGCCAATGGCGAACCGGCTGCGCTTACCGGAAGGGGCATCACCGCAACCGCAGATGCAGGGGCCGCCCCGCTCGCGAGCGGCCACGCGCTCTCTGTGCTGTTCCGCTATGCCCCGCAGCCATTCAGAGTCACTCTGGGCCATGATGTGAATCAGGTCCTGAATGCGGTACATGCGAGTATCGTGTCCAGGTAGGTAGGAGCTGCCCGCGCCCTTGGGGTACTGACCGCACCCGCATGCACAAGGGGCACGCGCTCCTCCTGTCGCAGTATACGAGGGCGCGCTCTCGGCGACACCGGCAATTTGCAGCTGCAACGCCTCCCGACTAGTGCGGCCGCCACGCACGGAGACGGGGATGGAAGGGTGCGTGGGGAAGACGCCGGTCTCCTGCCAGATGAAATGCCTCAGCACGCGGTTGATGTACGCCTGGTAAGAGTCCGTCGCGTGGGCCTTGAACCAGTTGATCACGGCGACGTCGAGCCGCATCGTGACCTGCTGCTTGACGGGTTTGAGCGTCTTGCCGGGCGGCGGGTATTCCTCATAGACCACCACCGGAATGTCCGAGGTGTCGATGTCCTCATCGCGCATATTGCGGAGGGCGTCCCAATCCGTCGGCTCAGCGGGCTGAGCGTCAAAGGGACCCTTCCTCAAAGTCTCGTCTCTAATAATTGTTCAGCATCCTTGCGGAGATTATGCGTCCAAAGAGCTCTCCGCTTATCGGGTCTTCTTCAATTTCGGTGTGGACAACCACAATCAGCACATTGTTGACCAAACCGTATGTCCTGAAGCGCTCCTCATACAGGTATGGATCAGGTCTACCTTGCCGATAGCCGTCCTCGAACACGCGGATGGCGTCGTGGAAGTTTATCTTGTGCTTTTGCCTGTTTGCCCGGTTCTTGACCTCATCCCACGTCAATGCCATAAAGCAGAACCGTCTGTACAAGTGTAGTTACAGGTCGGATGTTTGTCAACCGTTGGGCTGCCTACGGCAGTGCGGCCCTCTTCCGCTACACCTTCACGGACGTGTCCCGACGCGTGAGGAGCCACCACTCGAGGCTGTCCTGCAGCGCCATCCAGGAGGCCTCGATGATGTTGGCGGAGCAACCGACGGTGTGCCACGTCGACTCGCCGTCCGCCGACTCGACGAGCACGCGGACGACGGCGCCCGTGCCCCCGCCCTGGTCGACGACGCGCACCTTGTAGTCAAGCAGGCGGATGGCCTCCAACTCAGGGTAGAAGGAGAGCAGGCCCTTGCGCGCGGCCTGGTCCATCGCATTGACGGGGCCGTTGCCGCTGGCGGCAGTGTGAATGACCTCGCCGTCCACCTGGACTTTGACGGTGGCCTCGCAGGCCACGCTGTCGGCATCGACGTCAACCGGACGGCGATGCTTCTCGACGATGACCATGAAGTCTACGAGGTCAAAGGGCGGGGCGTAGCCGGGCATGGAGCGGCGGACGAGCATCTCGAACGACGCCTCCGCGCCCTCGTACTGGAAGCCGGCGTTCTCCTTCTGCTTGATAGCGGCGAGGATGTCCAGCACGACTCCGTTCTCGATGGTCTCGCGGGAGGCGTAGATGCCCATCTCCACCAGCTTCTGCACGACGCTGCCGCGCCCCGCAAGCTCAGACACGAGGATGTGGTTCGTGTTGCCCACGAGTTCCGGCGCGACGTGCTGGTAACTCTCCTCGACCTTGGCCACCGCGGAGGCGTGGAGGCCGGCCTTGTGGGTGAACGCGCTGGTCCCCACGTACGGCTGGTAGGGGTTGGGCGTTCGGTTCACGATCTCGCTGACGAAGTGGGAGACCTCCGCCATGCTGCGGAGCTGGTCCGCGGACACGCACTCGTAGCCCATCTTGAGCTGGAGGTCGCCAATGACGGAGAGGAGGTTGGCGTTGCCGCAGCGCTCCCCGTAGCCGTTCACGGTGCCTTGCACCTGCGTCGCGCCGGCCATCACCCCGGCGAGGGCGTTTGCAACCGCAACGTCACCGTCGTTGTGCGGGTGGATGGCGAGCGCGGCCTCGGGCACCTCCTCGCGCACTCGGGCGACGATGGCGGAAACCTCGTGGGGGAGGGCGCCGCCGTTTGTGTCGCACAGGACGACGGTGTCGGCGCCGGCATCCGAGGCAGCGCGGACGCACTGGAGGGCGTAGCCGGGGTTCGCCTTGAAACCGTCGAAAAAGTGCTCGGCGTCCAGCAGGACAGTCCTACCGTGGCGCTTCAGGAAGGCCACGCTGTCGGCGATCATGGCCAGGTTCTCTTCCAGATTCGTTTCGAGCACGTGGGTGACGTGCATGTCCCACGTCTTGCCGACCATGGTGACGACGGGCGTGTTGGCGTCCAAGGCGTGCCGGAGCGTCTGGTCCGTCTCGGCTGAGCCGTTGGCGCGCCGGGTGCTGCAGAAGGCGGCGAGCTTGGCGTGGCGCAAGTCCAGCGACTGGGCCCGCAGGAAGAACTCGGCATCCTTGGGGTTGGCGCCAGGCCAGCCGCCCTCGATGAAGTCGATGCCCATCTCGTCCAGCTTCCGGGCGATCTTCAGCTTGTCCTCGACGGACAGCGAAACGCCCTCCTGCTGCGTCCCATCGCGCAGGGTGGTGTCGTAAATCTCAATCTTTGCCATGCCAGTTCCCCTGTTCGACGCCTCTTGCGCCCGATGCTCCAGACGAAAAAGACCCGTCCCAGCAAGGGACGGGCTCTCACCCGCGGTACCACCCTTATTCCTCCCGAATCGGGAGACTCTTGGAGGGCGCCATCACGCCCCTTCCCGGTAACGGCGGGAGTCCGTTGCGCCTACTGGGGGTTCAGCGCAATGCTCGGGAGGGATATTCGACGGGCGCCCACCTGTCCGCTCTCACCGTACCGGACTCGCTGAAGGCTGCACTCCCGGCTACTCGTCTCCGTCAACGCCCGTTCAGACTAGCACGAGTGTACTGCACAGGTCAAGGCAAGCGTCATTCCTTCCAACACAGCCACTTTCCTCCTGAAATGGCGCGCGACCACTGTGCGATAATGCGACGAACGCCCACAGAGGTGGCCCGTGACCCTGAAACGCGCCCCAACATTCGCGCAGCGACTGCGAGACTTCCGCCGAGTGCTGGAGCTCGAGGCGCGGCGCGGCTATGCCGACCGTGCCGTGGTGGGCGGGCTCGGGCGGTTCCTGGACCGGTGGCGGGCCGAGCTCACGGAAGAGGAGGCGGACTCCCTGCCGCCAAGCCTGACCGCCGCGCTGGCGCAACGACGGTACCACGACCTCCCGCCGGAGCTGCGGAAGCGGTGGGTACACGAGGCACTCACCGCGCTGGGCGACCATGCCGCCTCCTCCGAGCCGCCGCCCAAGGAGCGCGCCACCCGCGCCCTGCCCCCTCGAAGGGTTACGCCGCCGCCCGCGGCGCCGACCCTCGAATCGCCGGCGACAATCGTGCGGGGCGTCGGCTCGGGCATCGCGGCCAAGCTGGAGAACCTTGGCATCACGACGGTCAACGGGCTCTTGCGCCACTACCCGTCGCGGCACCTCGCGGTGAGCAGCATCGCCGAGCTGGAGGGGGGACACGAGACCGCCATCATCGGCACCGTCTGGAGCGTCAACCGACGGGGCTACGGGCGCGGGCAGCAGATGCAGTCGACGGAGGCCATCGTGGACGATACCACGAGCACCCTCCAGGTCATCTGGTACAACCAGCCGTACGTCGCCCGGTACGTCAGCAACGGCGACCGGGTCCTGATCAGCGGGTATTGCCGCGCCTACCGCGGGCGACTCAGGCTGGAGGCCAACAGCTTTGAGGTGCTGCAGGAGGACGCGGAGCCGCTGGCGGCAGGCAGCCTGGTGCCTGTGTATCCCGCCACAAAAGGGCTGACCCAGCGAACGCTACGCAAGATCGTTGGCAATGCGCTGGACGCATGGCTGCCCCGGCTGGCGGAACTGTTGCCCGACGACGTCCGCAAGAGACAGGGGTTGCCGGCGCTGCCGACCGCGCTCGGAACGTACCACAGGCCGGAGTCCGAGGACGCCAAGGCAGAGGCGCGGCGACGGCTCGCCTTCGACGAGATGATCGTGCGGCAGCTCTTTCTGCTGGCGCGGAAGCACAACTGGCAGGAGGCGCCCGCCGTACGGCTGCCGATGCACGTCGAGGCACTGCGGTCCTACGTAGAGGCGCTGCCCTTCAAGCTCACCCGGGCGCAACGGCGCGTGCTCAAGGACGTGCTGGACGACATCGCGGAAGCGAAGCCGGCGCACCGGCTGGTGGAGGGAGACGTCGGGAGCGGGAAGACGGTCGTCGCGCTGGGCGCGATGCTGAACGCGGCGGCGCACGGGTACCAGGCGGCGATGATGGCGCCCACGGAGCTGCTTGCGGAGCAGCACTTCCAGACCATTTCCAACCTGCTGCAGGGGTTCCAGCGGCCCATCAACGCGCCCAACCGGGTCGCGCTGTACATCGACCCGCTGCCGCGGCCGGTGGTCGT
>CAZCPU010000001.1:54945-60787 GCA_964499855.1 uncultured Dehalococcoidia bacterium
CCGAGGAGCCTGGCGCTCACGGTGTACGGCGACCTGGACATCTCGACCATCGACGAGCTGCCGCCGGGGCGAACGCCCAACCGCACGCGGTGGCTCAAACCAAAGGAGCGCAACCAGGCGGTGCGCTTCATTCGCAAGGAGGTGCGCGAGGGTCACCAGGCGTTCGTCGTGTGCCCGATCATCGAGGAGTCCGAGTCCCTCCAGGTGAGCGCGGCGGTGGAGGAGCACCGGCGGCTTTCGGAGGAGGTGTTCCCGGACCTGCGGATCGGGCTGCTGCACGGACGCATGTCGCTGGCGGAGAAGAACGCGGCCATGGACAGCTTTCGGGACGGCGCGCTCGACATCCTCGTGTCCACGCCGGTGATAGAGGTTGGCGTGGACATTCCCAATGCGACGGTGATGATGGTCGAAGCTGCCGACCGGTTCGGACTCTCGGCGCTGCACCAGCTACGGGGGCGCGTCGGGCGGGGCGAGGCGCAGGGGTACTGCATCCTGATGGCCGACGAAGACAGTGAAACAACCAAGGCGCGGCTGGAAGTGCTCGAGCAGGAATCCGACGGGTTCCGGGTTGCGGAGGCGGACCTGCGGCTGCGCGGACCGGGCGAGCTGGCGGGGACGCGGCAGAGCGGCCTGCCCGACCTTCGGTTGGCGGACCTGCACGACGTGGAGCTCGTCACCGCGACGCGCGACGAGGCCAACGCGATCCTGGGGCGGGACCCGCGGCTGGAGATGGAGGAGCACCGCCAGCTTGCGGAGGCCGTCGAGCGGCTTGCGGCGCGACTGGCGGAGCAGTCATGACCGCAGCCGCGTTTTCCCTATAGCTAGTTGTTGCGGTATACTTTAGGCACTTGGCATGCCGGTACGGCGTGCCCACTTTCTTCCCGCGGCGAGGCCCATTTCGCCGCCAAGCGTGAGTGAACATGCACGTTCGTGACCTTGTTGCGGCCCGCGTGACCGAGGCCCTCACCAAAGCGCAGACCGCGCAGTCCCTGCCCACGGTGCCAGCGCCGGGAAGCATCGTCGAACGGCCGCAGAACCCCGAACACGGCGACTTCGCGAGCAGCGCTCCACTCAAGCTAGCCCGGACGATGCGCATGGCGCCCATGGACATCGCGCAGGCGCTTGCCGACTGCATCGCGACCGACCGGGAGATCGCCACTGTCGAGATAGCGCCTCCTGGGTTCATCAACTTCACCCTTGCGCCTGAGTGGCTGCAGCAACAGGTCGAGGGGATCCTGTCCGCGGGGGAGGCCTTCGGGTCGACGGACTCCGGGGCCGGGAAGCGGGTGCAGGTGGAGTTCGTGAGCGTCAACCCGACGGGGCCGGTACACGTCGGGCACGCGCGGGGGGCGGTGATCGGGAGCGTGCTGGCGTCGAGCCTGGCGGCGGCGGGCTTCGACGTGTCGCGGGAGTACTACCTGAACGACGCCGGCAGCCAGATAGACCTCTTCCACCAATCGCTGTACGCGCGGTACGCACAGGCACTCGGGAGGGACGTCGAGCTGCCGGCGGGCGGGTACCAGGGCGACTACATGACGGAGCTGGGCGCGGAGCTGGCGGAAACGCACGGCGACGCCTTCCTGACGATGGCGGAGGACGAGGGCGCGCGGGCCATCGGCGGCATAGGCATCGAGCGGATGATCGCCAACATCCGGGACGATCTCGCGGCACTGCGGGTGGAGTTCGACGTGTGGTTCAGCGAGCAGAGCCTCTTCGAGGGATCGGACTACGACACGTCGATGCGGATGCTGCGGGAGGGCGGGCACGTCACGGAGCGGGAGGGGGCGACGTGGTTCGTGTCCACCGCGCTGGGCGAGGACAAGGACAACGTGCTCATCCGCTCGAACGGGCTGCCGACGTACTTCGCCTCGGACGCGGCGTACCACTACAACAAGTTCATAGTGCGCGGGTTCGACCGCGTGACGGACATCTGGGGGGCGGACCACCAGGGGCACGTGAATCGCGTCAAGGCAGTCGTGGGGGCGATGGGGGTCGACCCGGAGCGGCTGAACATCATCATCGGGCAGATGGTGGCGCTGAAGCGCGGCGGGGAGTCGATACGGGCTTCCAAGCGCACGGGCGACATCATCACGCTGCGGGAGCTAGTCGACGAGGTGGGGCCGGACGCGTGCCGGTACTTCTTCCTCGCGCGGTCGGCCGAGGCGCAGATGGAGTTCGACCTGGAGCTGGCCACCAAGGAGTCGCAGGACAACCCGGTGTACTACCTGCAGTACGCCCACGCACGGATCGCGGGGATCCTGCGCAACGCGGGCGAACGGGGGCTCGACCTCACGGAAGGGGACGTACACTTGCTGCGCGAGCCGGAGGAGCTCGCGCTGGTGCGGCAACTGCTGCTGCTGCCGGAGATCATCGAGACCATCGCGGAGACGATGGAACCCCACCGACTGCCCCACTATACGCTGGAGCTTGCCACGGCCTTCCACTGGTTCTATGACCGCTGCCGGGTCATCAGCGACGACGAGGCGCTGACCAAGGCGCGGCTCAAGCTGGTGGAGGCGTCGCGCATCGGGCTGGCGCGGTGCCTGTCGCTGATGGGCATGGCGGCGCCGGAACAGATGTAGCGACATGACTCGCCGGCGAGCCGCCGCATGATCAGCCGCCAGCCTCCGGAAGCACCGCTGCGCGCCGGGCTGCTGAGCGGGGGCATCGCGGCGATTGCGGCGGCGCTGCTCTCGCTGCCACTGGAGTCCCCACACGACGGTCTGGCGAACTCGGCTTCGGTCGTCACGGCGACGCTGGTCGCCGGCGCTGCGGCGGGGGTCGCGTGGAAGCTGCTGCCGGACGGCCCTTCGCACACGCCGCGATTCATCGCACTTGTCGTGCTGGCGCTTGCGCTTGTCGCGGGGGGGACGGCGCTGGCGGAAACGCAGCTGGAGCGAGCGGTCTCGTTCGGGCTGCCGATCGCGGCGCTGGCGGCGGTCGTCATCGGCGGGGGCGTGCCGCTGCTGGCCGACAAGGGCCGGGCGCTGCCGTGGTGGCTGGCGCTGGCGGCGGTCGTGGTCGCGCTGGCGGTGGGCGTGGCGCTCGCCGGGCAGGGCGACCAAGAGAGCGGCGAACTGGAATTGCCGCCGAGGACTGCTGACTTTCAATCGAATTGATTCGTTTCTGTTCTCAGGTATGTACTCATTCACGTCCGCGCAAAACAGGGGGGAGGCACCACCGGCGATGGTAAACGCACTTCCTATGCGAGTCCTTACGGTAGCAATTCTTGCCGCGCTGCTGGTCTTGGCGCAAGCGGCCTGCGGCAGCGACGGGGAGGATGCTCCGGCGGAGGCCGTCGACGCAACCGACACAGTGAGCGTGCCCGCCGCGGAGCCGACCTCGGCGGGGGAGGCCGTCGAGGAGCCGACGGCGGCGGCGGAGCCTACGGCGACCGCGGAGCCGACGCCGGAGCCGCGGCAGACGGGCGAGGTGGACGGCATCACGTTCATCGTCGGCGAGGGATCTGAGGCGACGTTCACGGTGAGGGAGGAGCTTACGAGCGTACCGCTGCCCTTCGACGCGGTGATGCGCACGGAGGAGCTCTCGGGCGAGGTACACCTCGACGGGCGGGAGTCGCGGGTGAGCATCGCGCTGCAGACGCTGTCGAGCGACCAGGAGTTCCGCGACCGGTGGTCGCGCACGCGGCTGTTCGGGCAGCACCCGACGGGGACGTTCATCCTGCCGGACTCGACGCCGCTGCCGGAGGGCTTCACGGACGGCGAGACGGTGGAGACGGAGGTGACGGGGACGCTGGAGCTGCTGGGGCAGACGTTCCCGGTGACCTTCGAGATCCAGGCGCGGGACGACGGGGACGTCATCGTCATCCTGGGGAAGACGACGTTCACGTGGGCGGACTTCAACATCGAGAAGCCGACGGCGCCGTCGGTGGTGTCGCTGGACGACGAGGTGCGGGTGAACGTGCTGATCAGCGCGCGGCCGGGGTAGGGAGTGGCGTATTGCCACCAGCGTACGGGCGCGCTAGGCTCTAACTATAAGAGGGTTAAGGCGAGGACGATCATGCGCATTACGGAAGGCGGGCGGATCACCATACCGAAGAAGCTACGGGTGCGCCTCGGCCTGGGCGAAGGCGTCGAGGTCGACATGGTCCCGACGGACGAGGGGTTGCTCATACGCAAGTGCGCCTCAGAATCGGCAAAGACGGAGGACCGGGGCGAACTTGACCCGAGCATCATAGGCGCATGGAAACGCAACGGCGGCATCATGGGCGGCCTCTACAGCAACACCGATGACTTCATCAACGACATCCGGGGGCCCGTTGATCACGGCAATTGACACCAATGTGTTGATCGACATCCTGGACAATGACCCAACCCACGCTTCAAGGTCGTGGGACTGGCTGGTGAACGCTCACAGACAGGGCGAATTGATCATTAGCGACATCGTCTATGCGGAACTGGTGTCAGCCACAGGCAACAGGAGCGCACTGGACGGGGAGCTGCGGACTCTCGACATCACGCCCTCACCTGCGGACTTTGACATTGCCTACGAGGCGGGCCTTCGCTGGGCGCGTTATCGCCGCGCCGGCGGACCGAGGACCCGTGTGCTGCCGGACTTCCTCATCGGCGCGCACGCAATCATTCGTGCGAATGCGCTGTTGACCCGTGACCGTGGCATCTTCGCCACCTATTTCTCCGACCTTCAGTTGGCATAGGAGCAGCCGTCATGGCTGCCTTGTCTACCCCACGACAGGCCCAGGGCGAACCGCAGTGGGCTAGCCCTCCCCGAGCTCACGGTACTTGGCGGCGAGGGCGACGTAGTGGTCTGCGTTGCGCTTGAAGCGCTCCATGTGGCGCTCTGTGACCTCGCCCTTGACCTCGGCGGGGACGCCGGTCATGAAGGTGCGCGGGGGCACCTTGGCGTTCTCACGGACGACGGCGCCCGAGGCGATGATGGAGTACTCGCCGATCTCCGTGAAGCCGCCGTTGACGACGGCGCCGTTGCCGATGACCACGCCGTCGCCGATCTTGTCGGCGTGGCAGAGGACGCGGTGGCCCATGACGACGTTGTCGCCGATGACGGCGCCGCGGCCGTCGGTGTGGATGGTGCTGTTGTCCTGGATGCAGGTGTTCTTGCCGATGAGCACCTTGCCGATGTCGCCGCGGATGACGGTGCCGGGCCAGACGCTGCTGCCAGCGCCGATCTCGACGTCGCCGATGACATAGGCGAACTCGCTGACGAAGGCCTCCGGGTGAATCCTGGGCGTGAGCCCGTTCCATGAGCGTATCATTTGTCGCTGCTCTCCATGGTCAGGATGCGCGGGCGGCCGCCCCCTCGACCGGGCCTACTTCAGCCACGGCAGGAACTTGCGCCACTCGTCGAGGATGGTGCGGCGGTGGAACATCGCGTAGGGATTGGGCTTGGGGGCTCGGGGTTCGGTCAAGAGGTTCATTCGGGCTTCGCGGGGGGTGTTGCCGGCCTTCTTGTGGTTGCAGGGGATGCAGGCGCTGGTGACGTTTTCCCAAGTGTGGGGGCCTCCTCTATGGCGGGGCATAACGTGGTCAATGGTGAGGTCCCTGGTCTGGCGGCCGCAGTACTGGCAGGTGTAGCCGTCTCTCAAGAACACCTCATGGCGGGAGAGGCGTCTCTGCTGGACGGGCCGCTTGACCATGTAGATGAGGCGGATGACGGAGGGGATGTCGACTTGCTGCTGGGAGGTGTGGATGACGCCGCGGCCGTTCTCGAGCATCTCGGCCTTGCCGCGGCCGAGGAGCACGACGGCACGGCGCACGTTGCAGACGTTGAGGGCCTCATAGTTCTGGTTCAGCAACAGCACCGGCATCTCAAGGGCGCCCACTCGCGGCCTCCCTTCAGGCATGGT
>CAZCPU010000001.1:60887-62885 GCA_964499855.1 uncultured Dehalococcoidia bacterium
AGGGGCTCGGTGCCGGAGAAGCGGACGACGGCCCACTCGCCGCCCTCCATGCGGTAGCGGATGCCGTCTACGGCGTCAATGCCGACGACGGGGGCGCCCGCGATCTGGGAGGGGGAGACCTCATGCAGGCGATTCTCGACGGCGGGGCGCTGGGCGCCGTCGAAGACGACGTCGAGGCGGTCGTAGTGGTGGGGGCCGACGAGGTCGTAGATCTCCTCAATGACGGCGGAGAGGGTCTTTCCCTTGCGCGCCACGAGGTCGAGGAGGAAGAGGGCGCTCAGGACGCCATCGCGCTCCGGGATGTGGCCGCGGAAGCCGAAGCCGCCACTCTCCTCGCCGCCGATGAGGGCGTCGGTCTCCAGCATGAGGGGTGCGATGTACTTGAAGCCGACGGAGGTCTCGTGGACGGGGACGCCGTAGCGCTCGCCGAGGCGGAGCACCATGTTGCTGGTGGTCAGGGACTTGACGAGGGGGCCACGGAAGCCGCGGACCTCCAGCAGGTAGTAGGAGAGGAGGGTGAAGACCTGGAGGGCGGTGATGTACTCGCCGGAGCCGTCGATGGCGCCGACGCGGTCGGCATCGCCGTCCATGGCGACGCCGACGAGGGCGCCGGAGCCGAGGACGGCATCGCGGAGGGGTGCGAGGTTGCGGTCGATGGGCTCCGGGTTGTGCATGCCGGGGAAGGCGGGATTGACCTCGCCGCGGACCTCGGCGAGGGTGGTGGCGCCGCCGGAGAGGAGGGCGGTGAGGTAGCCGGCGCCGGCGCCGTGCATGGCGTCGACGGCGACGTGGCAGCCGACGGCGCGGAGGGCGTCGAGGTCGACGAGGCGGGCGACGTGGGCCATGTACTCGGGCGCGGGGTCAATGTCGGTGACGAGGCCGGCGTCCCTGGCCGCCTGGAGCGGGAGGCTGCGGACCTGGCCGGACTCCTGCACGCGCTGGATCTCGGCCTCGATCTCGGAGAGGACCTCGGGGTTCGGGCTACCGCCGGAGGCGCCGCGGTACTTGAAGCCGTTCCACTGGGCGGGGTTGTGGCTGGCGGTGATCATGACGCCGCCGGCGGCACCGTAGTGGACGAGGTTATAGCCGACGACGGGCGTGGGGGCGGGGGCGGTGCAGCGGACGACGGGGATGCCGTTGCCGGCGAGGACCTCGACGACGGCGTCGGCGAACTCGGCGGAGAGGAAGCGGGTGTCGTAGCCGACGATGATGGGGGCAGCGGCGAGCCCCTGCTGCTTGTGGTAGTCGGCGACGCCCTGGGCGCAGAAGCGGACGTTGCCGAAGGTGAACTCCTCCGCGATGACGGCGCGCCAGCCGTCCGTGCCGAACCTGAGGCGGACATCGATGGGGGGCATGCGTCTCCTCCGGGCAATCTATGGATGCTACGCGGCTGCCACATGGGGCTGCGTCACAGGGATGGTAGTGCATTTGGCGCCGGCTCGCCAAGGGTGGGAATGTTAACGGAGGTAGGGCGACAGCTGCCGCCGGGGCATTCGATTCGATTCGATTCGTTCCGGTGGAAATCTGGGAAACGAGTCAGATATAAAAGGGGCCATTTCAGATACGACTCGTTTTTCCGATGCGAATGTGTTTTGTAGCTGGGGCCATGTTGTGTGCTCCTTCGGGGTCTTCCGGTTGGCTTTTGGGGGCGCGGGCGGCGCGCATGGGGGGAGTGTATGCGCGCAGGGGCGGCGGGGGGAAGGGGGGTGTGGCAGGGTGGGGGGGGTGGGAGGGGTAGGGTGGCGCGGGGATTGCGGTGGACGAGCACCTCGCGGGGCCTGTTGGCCCCCCGTTCACCCCCGTATCGAGTACGGGGCAGGCCCTTCGATTTACCTCTGGGCGAACGGCCCCGCTGCCCCTGGATCCCGGCCCCGTATCGAGTACGGGGAATGCCTGCGCCGGGATGGAGGTGGAGGGCGTGGTGTGGTGCAGAGTGGTTGGTGGCGGGGGGCCCCCATCCTAACCTTCCCCCTGCGAGGGGGAAGGGACTGAACGGCC
>CAZCPU010000001.1:62985-64402 GCA_964499855.1 uncultured Dehalococcoidia bacterium
CGGGATGGAGATGCGGCAAGGCCCAATCCGTTTTGGTGGGCGGATTGGGCCTTTGGTGGCGGTGGGGGTTGGGGTTAGATGCCGGCGTCTGCCCGGAGCTCTTCGGCTTTGTCTGTGCGCTCCCAGGGTAGGTCTACGTCGTCGCGGCCGAAGTGGCCGTAGGAGGCGGTCTGGGCGTAGATGGGGGAGCGGAGACCGAGTTTGCTGATGATGGCGCGCGGGCGGAGGTCAAAGTGCTTCCTGACCAGTTCCGCGATGAGATCCGTGCTCACCCTGTTGGTGTTGAATGTCTCCACAGCAAGACTGGTGGGTTCGGCAACGCCGATGGCATAGGAAATCTGCACCTCGCAGCGCTCTGCGAGGCCGGCTGCGACGATGTTCTTGGCGACCCAGCGGGCAGCGTAGGCAGCGGAGCGGTCGACCTTCGTGGGGTCTTTGCCGGAGAAGGCGCCGCCGCCATGGCGCGCGATTCCGCCGTAGGTGTCGACGATGATCTTCCGCCCGGTGAGGCCGGAGTCGCCGTGAGGGCCGCCAACAACAAACCGTCCTGACGGGTTCACGTAGATCCGCGTCTGCGCGTCGATCAAATTGGAGGGCACGACAGCGCCGATGATGTGCTCGCGCACCTCCCGCTCAATCTGTTCGTTCGAGACGTCGGGGCTATGTTGCGTGCTCACGACCAGGGCCGCAATGCGCTTCGGCTTGCCGTACTCGTACTCCACAGTCACCTGCGACTTGCCGTCCGGCTTCAGCCAAGGGAGGATGCCCTCACGGCGAGCGACGGCGAGGCGACGGGTCAGGTGGTGGGCCAGCGACAGGGTAAGCGGCATCAGCTCCGGCGTCTCATTGCAGGCGAAGCCAACCATCATGCCCTGATCGCCGGCGCCCAAGTTCAACTCGTCGTCCGGCACAGATCCACCGCGCGACTCCAGCGCGGTGTCGACGCCCGCCTTGATGTCCGGCGACTGCTCATGCAATCGAATGACGACTTCGCACGTCTTGTAATCGATGCCCACATCCTGGTCGTCGTAGCCGATGCGCTTGAGGGTGTCACGGACGACCTGCTCGTAGTCGACGACGGCGGTGGTGGTGATCTCGCCGATGACGGCGACGAAGTCGGTGCCGGTGGCGGTCTCGCAGGCGACGCGGGCCTGGGGGTCCTGGGCGTAGATGGCGTCGAGGATGCTGTCGCTGACCTGGTCGCACACCTTGTCGGGGTGGCCCTCAGTCACGGACTCCGAGGTGTACAGGTAGCTTGGGGACATAGCGAATGTGTTGCCCTGCGTGGTCATGCCCTCTCCTTGCCTCTAGATATGACAGATTTGAGCTTTCCGTGGGACTAGCTTTCCGCAGCGGGGGTCGAACGGCGGCGGCGCGTGGGCGCCGGGGCGTCGCCCTCCGGCGCGGGGGTTTCCTC
>CAZCPU010000002.1:0-51882 GCA_964499855.1 uncultured Dehalococcoidia bacterium
GGCTGCGGCCCGGGGCCGGCCCCCCGGCTCCGGCGCCGTCGCGCCACCGCGACGCGCACCTGCGCCCGACGCAGCGCGGCCACCGCCCGCTCCAGGTCCATGTCCGACTCCCGAGTCGCGATCCGCTCCTCGGCCCGGCGCATGGCCTCCTCCGCGCGCTCCAGCACGATCTCGTCGGCCTGCTCTGCCGCATCGGCCAGGATGGTCACCCGGTTGTCCAGCACCTCCAGGAACCCGCCGGCAACCGCGATCGACTGCTCCTGCCCATCCTGCCTGATCCGCAGCTCCCCGGGACTCAGTGTCGTCAGCAGCGGCGCGTGGTGCGGAAGGATGCCCAGCTCCCCGGCGGCGCCCGGGACCACCACGGACTCCACCTCGCCGGAGAAGAGCAACCGCTCCGCCGTCACCATCTCGAACTGCATGGTCGCCATGACCTGCTCCTACCCCATCTTCTCGGCGGCTTCCCGGGCCTCTTCGATGGTGCCGACCATGTAGAAGGCCTGCTCGGGAAGGTCGTCGTGCTTGCCCTCGAGGATCTCGGCGAAGCCCCGCACCGTCTCGGTGATGGGGACGTACCGGCCCTCGCGCCCCGTGAACGCCTCTGCGACGTTCATCGGCTGCGACAGGAACCGCTGCAGCCTGCGCGCGCGGCCCACCGTCACCTTGTCCTCTTCCGAGAGCTCCTCGACACCCAGAATGGCGATGATGTCCTGCAGGTCGCGGTAGCGCTGCAGCACCGCCTGCACGCCGCGGGCCACGCGGTAGTGCTCGTCGCCCACCACCTGCGGGTCGAGAATGCGCGAGTTCGACGCCAGCGGGTCCACTGCCGGGTATAGCCCCTGCTCCGCAATGGAGCGCTCCAGCGAGATGATGGCGTCCAGGTGACCGAACGTCGCGACGATGCCCGGGTCCGTGTAGTCGTCCGCCGGCACGTAGATGGCCTGCACGGAGGTGATGGAGCCCTTGCTGGTGGAGGTAATCCGCTCCTCCAGCGCACCCATCTCCGTGGACAGCGTCGGCTGGTAGCCCACCGCCGAGGGCATCCGGCCCAGCAGCGCCGACACTTCCATGCCCGCCAGGATGTAGCGGTAGATGTTGTCGATGAACAGGAGTACGTCCTGCCCCTCGTTGTCGCGGAAGTACTCCGCCATGGTCAGGCCCGTCAGCCCGATGCGCGCTCGCACGCCCGGCGGCTCGTTCATCTGCCCGAAGACCAGCGTCGCGTTGCTCAGCACGCCGGATTCCTTCATCTCATTCCAGAGGTCGTTGCCCTCGCGCGAGCGCTCCCCCACGCCCGCAAACACTGAGAATCCCTGGTGCACCCGTGCGATGTTGTGAATGAGCTCCAGGATGATCACCGTCTTGCCCACGCCGGCGCCGCCGTAGGCGCCGATCTTGCCGCCGCGCGCAAACGGGGAGATGAGGTCGATGACCTTGATGCCCGTCTCCAGCATCGACGTGCTGGTCTCCTGCTCCTCGAATGCGGGGGGCTCACGGTGGATGGGCCAGCGCTCCTCGGCGGGCACCTCGCCCAGTCCGTCAAGCGGCTCTCCCAGCACGTTGAACAAGCGGCCCAGCGACCCCCGCCCCACCGGCACGCTGACGGCCTCGCCCCGGTCGACGGCCTCTGTGCCGCGGGACAGGCCCTCCGTCGGGCCCAGCGCAAGGCACCGCACCCAGCTGTTGCCCAGGTGCTGCTGAACTTCCAGCACCAGTTCCTCGCCGTCAAGATCGACTGCGACGGCGGAGTGAACGGCCGGCAGGCCCTCCGAGGGGAACTCCACGTCCACCACGGTTCCGATGACCTGCACTACGTGTCCGACGGTTCCAAGAGCCATGATCCACCTACCTCTTTGCCTGCTGGTTTACTGGAAGGTCAGGTTGCCCCCAATGATGTCGAGTAGCTCGTTGGTGATGGCCTCCTGCCGCACCTTGTTGGCGGCAAGCGTCAGGTCCTTCACCAAGTCTTGCGCGTTCTCTGTGGCGTTGCGCATGGCCACCATGCGCGCCGACTGCTCGCTCGCGATGCCCTCGAGCACTGCGTGGTAGAGCTCCATCTCCACGTACCGCGGAAGCAGCGCGTCGAGCACGTCGGCCGGGACGGGCTCATAGATGTAGCCCACCGCGCTGTCGGCCGTCAGCTCCGCCGGCGCCACCGGCAGGAGCTGCTGCAGCGTCGGCCGCTGCACGATGGTGTTGACGAATTGCCCGTACGAGATGAACACCGCGTCGGTCTCGCCCGACGTGAAAGAGTCCATGATCAGCCGGGCAAGTGGGACGATGTCCATCAGCGTCGGCCGGTCGCCGAGACCGTCAAACACTGCTTGCACTTCGCGGTTGGCACGGATCATGAAGTCGCGCCCCTTCCGCCCAACGGTGACGACGGACACCGGCGTCCCTGCGTTGTCCTCTAGGATGAACGAGCCCGCTCGGCGATTCAGGTTGCCGGGAAGCGCACCGCACAGCCCGCGGTCCGGGGTAACGTGCACGAGGGTGGCACGCTCAATGGGCCGGGCTTCCAGGAGCGGGTGCGGGTCCTCGTCACTGGGCATGCCGGCAAGGTGCGAGAGCAGCTCGGCCATCTTCTCGGCGTAGGGCCGGGCAGCCATCGTTGCCTGCTGGGCGCGGCGCATCTTCACCGCCGCCACCATTTCCATGGCGCGCGTTATCTTGCCCGTGTTCTGCACGGTGCGAATGCGCCTGCGGATCTGTCGTAGGCTTGGCATTGCTTTATGCCGCCGCGAAGCCCTTCTGAAACTCCTCTATGGCGGAGCGAAGGGCCGCGGTGTTCTCCTCCGTAATGTCGTTGGTCTCAATGATGCTCCGGCCAACCCCCGGGTGGGCCGTGTCCATGTACTGCGTGAACTCGGACTCCCAGCGCTGGACGTCCGCAATGGGCACCTCGTCAACGTAGCCGTTGCCCACAGCGAAGAAGGTCATCACCTGGTGCTCCAGGTTCTGTGGACGGTACTGGGCCTGCTTCAGGATCTCGGTGGTGCGCTGGCCGCGTTCTAGTTGCTGCCGCGTTGCGGCGTCCAGGTCGGACGTGCCGAACTGCGCGAAGGATGCCAGCTCCCGGTACTGCGCCAGGTCAAGGCGCATGCGGCCGGCGACCCGACGCATGGCGCGCCGCTGGGCGCTTCCGCCCACCCGGGAAACCGAAAGGCCCGCGTTCACCGCCGGGCGGTTGCCCGCGTTGAACATGTCGGCCTCCAGGTAGATCTGGCCGTCCGTAATGGAAATCACGTTGGTCGGGATGTAGGCGGACACGTCGCCGGCCTGCGTCTCGATGACGGGAAGCGCGGTCATGGAACCGCCTCCCTCCTCATCGCTCAGCTTGGCGGCGCGCTCCAACAGCCGACTGTGTAGGTAGAAGACGTCGCCGGGGTAGGCCTCGCGGCCGGCCGGGCGGCGCAGCAGCAGCGACAGCTGTCGATAGGCCCATGCGTGCTTGGAGAGGTCGTCGTAAATGACCAGGGCGTCGCGCCCGGACTCCATGATCTCCTCGGCTATGGCGCAACCTGCGTACGGGGCAAGGAACTGCAGTGCGGCCGAGTCAGCGGCGTTGGCGGCCACGATGATGGTGTGCTCCATCGCACCGCTTTGCTCCAGCGTGCCGAGCACTCCCGCCACCTTGCCCGCCTTCTGGCCAACAGCCACGTAGACGCACAATAGGTCCTTGCCCTTCTGGTTGATGATTGCGTCGATGCATATGGCCGTCTTGCCGATGGAGCGGTCGCCGATGATGAGCTCACGCTGGCCGCGGCCGATTGGGATCATGGCGTCGATGGCCTTGATGCCCGTCTGCACCGGAGTGTCCACGGACTTCCGCTTGGTCACGTCCGGGGCCACGCGCTCCACAGGCCGGTTCTTGGTGCTGGCTATGGGGCCCTTGCCGTCAAGCGGCCGCCCAAGGGGGTCAACGACGCGGCCCAGCAGGCCGTCGCCCACCGGCACCTCGACCATGCGGCCCGTCGTGCGCACCTGGTCGCCTTCCCGGACGGTGTTTTCCTCGCCCAGGATAACGGCGCCCACGCTGTCCTCTTCCAGGTTCAACGCCATGCCGAACACGTTGTTGGGGAACTCCAGCAGCTCTGTGGACTTGCAGCCCGCCAGCCCGTGGATGCGGGCGATGCCGTCACCGACGTCGACCACCACGCCCACGTCCACCATGGAAACGCGGCTCTCAAAGCCCTCAATCTGCTGCTTGATGACGGATACAATGTCCTCGCCACGAATGGCCATGCCTACCTCCATCCCGCACCGCGGGACCCTGCTTTTGTCACCACCCCGAAGGATGGCGCGTTAGACCATGCCCCGTGCCAGCGCACCCCGCAGCGAGTTCAGACGCTGCCGCGCACTGCCGTCTATAACGCGGTCACCCACCCGGATGACCAGGCCGCCCAAAAGTTCCGAGTCGACGGAGGCGGTGACTCGCACGTCGCCGCCCAGCGCGGTCGAAAGCTGCTCGGAAATGCGCTTCGTGTCATCTTCCGACAGCTCGACGGCGGAGGCCACCTGAACGCGGACGACGCCCTGTGAAGCATCCACGAGCTCTCGATAGCGCTCGTGGACCTGCGGTAGCGCCTGAACGGCACGTGCCCGCGCCAGCAGGTGCAACAGGTTGCTCGCGCCATCCGAAATGTCCGGCAGCACGTGCTCCAGCGCCCGCGAGCGCTCGTCTGCGGAAATCTCCGGCGCCTCCATCAGTGAGACGAACTCCGGCGTGGCTGCCGCGGCGGCAAGCGTCGCCAACTGCTCGTCCCATTCGTCCACGGCGCCGGACTCGCGCGCAAGCTCAAAGAGGGCTTGCGCGTAGCGTTTGGACGAAGGTTGTCTGCGACCCGCCATGTGCTAGTTCCGCTGCGCCTCAGCGCTCTCGCTGAGTGCCCTTTCGATGAGGTCGCGGTGCGCGTCCCGGTCCAGGGAACGGTCGATGACGCGCTCCGCAGCGGTGATGGCCAGGTCGGCAAAGTGCTCTCGCACCTGCTCGATGGCCTGGTTGCGCTCCTGCTCGATCTGGGTTCGCGCCCGCCGGAGAAAGTCCTCGGCCTCTGCCCGCGCCCGCGCTTGCTCTTCCTCGCGATAGCGCTCGGCAGCCTGACGGGCCTCTTCCAGCACCTGCTGACCGGCGCGACGGGCCTCGCCCAGTTGGGCCTCCAGCTCCTCGCGGGCCTGCGCCGACTCCTGCCGCACCCGGTCCGCCTCTGACAGCGAGTCGCGGATGCTCGCGGACCGCTGATCGAGCATTGCCAGGATCCGCTTGTACCCAAAGAAGTACAGCACGGCCAGCAGAATGCCGAAGTTCACGAGAAATACAAGGAGACTGGGCCAATGAAATCCCAGGTCTGCCACGGAATCCTCCTCTTGCCCGGGTGTCTGTCTAGGCCACCAGGGCCAGAATGACCGCCACGATCAGGGCGTAAATGCCCAGGGCCTCCGCGAACGCGATGGCCAGAATCATGTTGGTCAGGATGGCGCCGCGGGCCTCCGGGTTGCGCCCGAGGGCGTTCATTGCGCCCGCGCCCAGGATGCCGATGCCAAGTCCCGGCCCCAACATGCCCAGACCCGCCGCAATGCCTGCTGCCAACAGCTTCAACCCTTCCGTCTCTACCATTGTTCCTCCTTGCACCGCCGTAGTGAATTTGCCTCGGCGGAGCTGTTTGCCTCTTCCTAGTCCTGCTGCCTGCTGGCGTACACCGCGAATACTCCGCCAACCGCGGCCGCGGCCAGTCCCATGACCACCACCACCAGCGCCAGAACAACTACGTCCATGTTGTCCCCTCTTTCCGCTCGGCCCTCGCCTGCAGGATGTAGGCGTGGGACCGGAGTCCGCTATACCTCGGCGTACCCGCTAGTGCTCACCCTCCGCCTCGTGTGGGGCCACGGCAATCGCCGCAAACACCACCGTCAGCCCAGCGAAGATCACCGCCTGAATGAGCCCGACCAGCAACTCCAACCCGTAGAACGGGACTGAGAAGAGGAAGGCCACCAGGAAGGAGGACACCAACAGCAGGATCTCACCCGCCGTCATGTTGCCAAAGAGCCTGAAGGTGAAGCTGACCACCCGTACCAGATGGCTGATCCCTTCAAGCAAGCCCACAAATACGTCGATCAGGCCCGTCAGTATCCGCCCCCTCAGCAAGTTGCCGAAGCGGAAGAACTCGCCGAAGTAGCCGATGCCATGTGCACGGATCCCAAGAATCTCCACGAAGAAGAAGGAAATGAGGGCCAACGCCAGCGGCATATTCAAGTCCGTGCCCGCCGGGCGAAGGAAGGCAGCCTTGAGATGCCCATCCTCGATCACGCCGAATGACTGGTAGATTGGAATCAGCGCCAGCCACGCATTGAAGGCGACGAAGAGAAAGATGGTAGCGACCAGCGGGAAGACACCCCTTCCCTTGCCGGCGCCCATCACGCTCTCGATGAAGCCCAACAGCCCTTCAACGATGGACTCGAGTAGCCCCTGCAACCTCCCGGGCACGACGTTCATCCGGGCAGTGCCAACCACGAAGAGAAGAATGAGGACGCCGGAGGTTACAAGGGAGGAGAGGATGGTATTGGTGAGAACGAAGGAGTTATCGTCAATGATCTTAGAAGGGTCGTCGTATTCCTTGGCGGCTTTGTTGTCGTAGTCTAGGGAGTCGCCTGCGTGGTCGCCGAAGACATATTGAGGTGCCAGGTGGACGGCCGGCTGGTCCAGCGGGAGGGTAAGGCCAACATTGTCTTTCGTCCAATCGTGGATTACTTCTTCATCACCGGAGAACTTGTCAACAAAGGCGGCGCCAATGGCGCCGGTGATGAAGCCCGTCAATGCCAACGCCAAAAGGACCAATGCCACAAAGACCAGTATCCCTTTGGCGCCTCCGGAGATGGCCACGCCGATTACTCCTCCTTTGACCCTTGCTCTTGTTCACCCATAAGCGGCTGCACCATCCGGTAGAGCCCGTAAAAGGCGACCGTCGTCCCGAAGATGACTCCTAAGATTATGAACACAGGTGTGGTGCCGAGCCACCGGTCCACGAAGAATCCTCCCACAATGCCAATGACCACGGACGCGGCGACATACCACCCGACCCCCATGAGACGCAGAGCGAGAGCCCACGTTGGCATACGCCACCTCAGAGAAGTCTGGTGAATCTTATCACTACCGTTTGCGGCGCGTCAAACACTCCCTCAGTTCCCTCAGCGTCAAGGACTCTGTCATCATGTATCTCTCTAGCTCGACTTCGAGCTACGGAAGGAGGAGCATACCAATGAAAGAGGCCCCACGTGGGGCCCCTTTCTGGCTTACTTGCTGCAATGGAGTCTAGCTGTTCGGACCCTTACCGAGGTCTCCTAAGTCCAAGCCTTCCACAAAGTCCGCAAATGCAGACATCCCGCGGAGTTCGTCCTCGCCCGGCGTTGCGTCTGCGGCTGACTGGCCGCCTTCGGCCGTTTTCTCGACCTCCTCGTCTAGCTGGACCCCGGCCTTGCTGAGGACATCCTCATCCACAAATATGGGCACGTTGGTACGCACGGCTAGTGCCAGGGCGTCGCTGGGACGAGAGTCGACCTCTTTGCTGTGGCCATTTGTGTGGTCTCCCGACTCGAGGATGATCTTGGCGTAAAAGGTGTCGTTTTGGAGATCGCTAACCACAACCCTCTTTACGGTTGCACCCATGGCATCAATGACGTTCCCGAGGAGGTCGTGTGTCAAGGGACGGGGCACCTTCACCTCTTGCAGCTTTACTGCGATGGCGTCCGCTTCAAACTGACCAATCCAAATTGGCAGGTAACGGTCCGCGTCTTTCTCCTTCAGGATGACCACACGCTGATAGTTCATCGGGCTGAGGCGGATGCTGTCGATGTACATCTCCGGCATAGTTCCCACCCCCTACCGCAAGCTATCGTCCCCTAGAGGAACTGATTGAGAGATTGTATGTCTCAGCTATGAAACGTGTCAATTGACGTCGTAGCTGCGTCAATGGGGAATTGTTGCCTGGCAGACTTCTCTTGGAAACGGTCGAAAAGAGCGACCGCCCGCCGTGGCCCGAAGGCCGGATGCGGGCGGTCACCGCTCTTCATGCTTGAGCCGAGGAACTACCGCTTGGTGTACTGTGGAGCGCGGCGGGCCCGCTTGAGTCCATACTTCTTGCGCTCCTTAATGCGGGCGTCGCGAGTGAGCATGCCGTAGCTCCGCAGCAGCTTCCGCAGATTCGGATCGTACGCCAAGAGTCCGCGGGCGATGCCGTGCCGAAGGGCGTCTCCCCAAGCCGCGAGCCCGCCTCCATGGCACTTGGCCACTACTGTGAACTTGCCGAGGTTGTCCGTAACCTGCAGGGGCTCAAGCGCCGCCGATTGCCACGTCACCCAAGGCAATGCCTGTTCCAAAGAGCGTCCGTTCACCACAACCTCGCCGCCGCCGGGATAGAGGCGAACCTGTGCAACCGCACTCTTGCGCTTGCCTGTGCCATAGTAGTACCGCTGCTCGCTGGATGCCTGCGTCGGCCGTGTCGTCATCTCGATTCCTTCCTTGCCGACCTAGGCGCTTTCGCCTGGCGCCTTCGTCTCGGGGGCATAGCCGGTGATCTGCGCCTGATGTGGGTGGTCCGGACCGGGGTAGATCTTCATACGTTTGAGCATGTGCCGACCCATTGTGGTTTTTGGAAGCATCCCCCACACGGCCTGCTCGATGACCTTATTGGGCCGACGCTCAAGCATTTTGTCCATTGGGACGCTGCGCAGGCCACCCTGATACCCACTGTGCCAGTTGTAGGTCTTCTGCTCGCGCTTCTTACCCGTTGTGTGCACTCTGGCCGAGTTCACCACGACGACGAAGTCGCCCGTGTTGATGTTCGACGTGTAGATGGGCCGGTGCTTGCCCTGCAGGATCGTCGCAATCTGCACAGCCAGACGGCCAAGCGGCATCTGCGACGCATCGAACAAGTGCCAACTTGGTTTGAGTTCCGCCGGTTTCGCGACGTATGTACGTGTCCGCTTTACGTTTGTTGCCATGTCGATTCTCCTTGCCCCGGACCCAAAAGCCCGGGCCAGGGATCCCCTCTCTCTCGCAGCCTTTGGGGGCCGCTGATGTCCAAAACTCCTTCCGGATAGACCACATGCATCAGATAGAGGCCGCGGGCCGGCAGCGCCGGTGCCCCGCCAACCTCTGTTGTTCCGTCCAGCAGCGCCGGCACAGTGGCCCCGCTAACGCGCCCCTGCCCGACGCGCACCAGCGTCCCGGCAATGCGTCGCGCCTGTTGCGGCAGAAAGGCATTGCCGGTCATGTCGACAGCCGTAACCGGCCCCCGCCGCCACACCTTGACGCTGAAGACCTCGCGCACCGTGTCCTTGCGCTTCATCGAGGATGCTCCGCAGAAGGCACGGTAGTCGCGAACACCCCGAAATGCCTTAGCCGCGCTCGCCATCTCCGCCAGGTCCAAGTCCGCCCGCACATGATGTGCGAACCGCCCCCACAGTGCGGAAGGCTCCGGTTGGTTCAGCACGAGGTAGCGATAGAAACGCTGACGGGCGTGCCGCCGTGGGTCAAAGTCCAGACCTACCGCCGCCGCTGCCACAACCCGGATATCTTGCGGAAGCGCGGCATTCAGCGCTCTGGTATACGTAGCTGCAGGAAGGGCCGCCTCGGTAGTAAACGCGACGACCTGTCCCCAAGCGTGCGCCCCACGGTCTGTCCGGCCTGCGCCGTGTGTCTTAACGTACTCGCCCAGGAGCTCCTGGAGCGCCCGCTCCAACTGCCCCTGGACCGTTGGCCCCTTAGATTGTGTCTGAAACCCCCTATATCCCGTTCCGTCGTACTCGACTATCAACGCGATGCGGCGCCGGTTTCCCAGGGTCAACCCTGCACTCCCGCTCCGCCTATACCAACTCGATAAGGGCGATCGGTGCGGCGTCCCCCTTGCGATAGCCCAGCTTCATAATCCGGGTGTAGCCGCCGGGGCGCTCTTTGTACTTGGGCGCGAGCTCATCAAACAGCTTACGGATGGCCTGGTTGTCCTGCACAAACGCATAGGCCATCCGCCGGCAGTGCACGGCCCTCGCCCGGTTCTCCGGCGTGTCACCGCCGTCCATGGCTCTAGCCGCGCGGCAACCCCATGAAATGAACCTCTCCGCGACTGGGCGAAGCGCCTTGGCCCGAGCTTCAGTTGTCTTGATGCGCCCGTGCAGGATGAGCGACCGCGCCAGCCCCTTGTAGAGGGCCTTGCGTTGCCCACTGGTCCTGCCCAGCTTGTGAATGCCGATGTTATGACGCATGGCCCCTAGGTCTCCTTCGGGAATTCATCCAGATCGTAGTCTTCGTCGGACAATTCCTCATCCGCCTCGTCTTCGGGATCCACGTCGTCTACAACGGCGACAAGAGGCGCTGGGGGCTCTGCATTCTTGCCCCAGAAGCTGTCCGGAACGGGTAAGCTGTTCTCATCCAGCCGGGCGCGTAATTCCTCAAGCGATTTCTCACCGAAGTTGCGAATCTTCAAGAGCTCCTCTGCCGTTCGTTCCAACACCTCACCAACCTTGTTGATGCCGGCACGCTTCAGGCAGTTAAGCGTACGAGAAGAGAGCTCCAGCTTCTCGACAGTGATGTTGTATACCTCTGCAGGGATTCCCGCGCCTGGACCGGAGTCGCCGCCAGTGTCCTTACCTGCGCCAATGAGGAGAGCGCTGTGGTCCATAAGCACCTTGGCCGCGGTATGCACGGCGTCGAGAGGCGAGATGGTCCGGTCAGTCCAGACCTCCAGTACCAACCGCTCGTAGTCGGTGACCTGCCCGACGCGCGTATACTCCACGCCGAAGTTCACTTTGCGAACCGGACTGAAGATGGCGTCTACCGGCAATGTGCCGATCGAGTAGCCGACTGCCTGCTGGGCCGGCACGTAGCCAGTGCCGCGCTCAACGTTGAACTCCATGTTGAGAGTGCCTTCAGCAGAGTCCAATGTCGCAAGGTGCAGGTCAGGATTGACAACTTCAAAGTCAGCTGGAGCGACGATGTCGCCGGCGTAAACCTCTCCCGGGCCGCGCGCCTCAAGGCGCAAACGACCGGGACGCTCCGTGTGGGCACGCAGCCGAATCGTCTTCACCCGTTGAATTACCTCCATCACCTCCTCCTTCATATGAGGGAGGGTGGAGTACTCGTGCAACACACCATCAATACGGACCCAAGTAACGGCGGCCCCGGGGATGGAGCTCAACAGCACTCGGCGCAGCGGGTTGCCCAGCGTCGTAGCGAAGCCGCGTTCCAGAGGCTCTAGTGAGAACTTACCGTAAGTCTCATCCAGCTCAATGGTCCTGACTTCCGGCTTGGGAATTGCCGGCCCAGGTTGCACGTCCTGGGCGGGCCCAATCATGACAAATGACTCCAACTCTACTGCTCCTTGTTCAATACGGGTCCATGCGCTCACGAGCCCTACCGTGAGTAAAACTCCACGATGAGCCTCGTATCTACAGCCGTGTCCATGTCGCCTTCTTCGGGCAGGTCGGTTACGCGTCCCTTCATGTTGTCTGCATCAAGCTCCAGCCAGCGGGGGATGGTACGCTTGGGTATACCCTCCTTGATGACCTGGGCAAAATCCCGCTGAACGCTGGAATCCCTCCACCCGATTTCGTCGCCCGCCTTCACAACGAAGGAGGGGATGTCCACCTTGCGGCCGTTGACGGTGTAGTGACCGTGCAAGACCATCTGCCGGGCCTGCGCCCGGGAGTCTGAGAAGTTCAGCCGATAAATCACATTGTCCAACCTGCGCTCCAAGAGCTGCAGCAAGTACTGGCCTGTAATGCCTGGACGCTTTTGCGCCTGCACCACGTTGCGCACGAACTGGTGCTCCCGCAGTCCGTAGGTGTAGCGAAGCTTTTGCTTCTCTCGCAGCCGTACGGCGTAGTCCGACGGTCGGCGCCGGGAAGGCCGCGACGCCCCAGGGGTGTTGCGGCGCTTCTCGATTGCGCACCTTGGGGTGTAGCACCGCTCTCCCTTCAGGTAGAGTTTCTCGCCCACTTGCCGACACTGCCGACAAACCGGGCCGGTATACCGTCCCATACGCTCTCCTACACCCGGCGCTTCTTTGGCGGACGGCACCCGTTGTGCGGAGTGGGCGTCACGTCTCGAATGCCAGAAATCATTAGCCCCGCTCCCTGCAGAGAACGGATTGCAGCTTCCCGGCCGGGCCCGGGACCCTTGAGGTAAACTTCTACCCGGCGGAGCCCGTGCTCCATGCTCTTACGTGCCGCAATTTCTGCGGCACGGCCAGCGGCAAATGCTGTGCCCTTGCGCGAGCCCTTATAGCCGGCGGTCCCGGCCGTGCCCCATGCCAGAACTCCCCCTTGGGTATCCGTCAGGGTAACCAGCGTGTTGTTGAACGTTGCCTTGATGTACGCCCGTCCGACAGGTACAGACTTTCGTTCCCTGCGACGGACTCCCCTTCTGGCCATGGGCCTCCTTTGTCCATCAGCGCCCCGCACATTGCGGACGCCACTATGCGTTTACTTCTTGGCGCTCGCGCGGCGGCGTCCGGCCACCGTCTTCTTGGGACCCTTGCGCGTCCGGGCATTGGTTCGCGACCGCTGGCCATTCACCGGCAGCCCCCGGACGTGACGTATGCCTTGGAAGCTACGAATCTCGATCTTCCGCCGTATATTCATCTGTACTTCTCGGCGCAGATCACCCTCGACCTTATATTGTCGGTCAACCACCTCGCGGATGCGGGAGAGCTGATCCTCGGCGAGATCACGAACGCGCGGGTTATCGTCAATGTGTGCCTCGGCCGCAATTTCTCTCGCGCGAGTAGCGCCAATGCCATAGATGGATCGGAGCGCAATCTCAATTCGTTTGTGGTCCGGAATGTTGACGCCTGATACCAGTGCCATTGATCCCTCCCGCTTCAGGCTCTAACCCTGGCGCTGCTTGTGCCGCTTGTTGATGCAGATAATCCGGACAATACCTTTGCGCTTGATTATCTTGCAGTGTTCACACCGCTTCTTTATGGATGGTTGGACCTGCATTCTGACTCCTTAGCGCCTGCTTCCGCTACCGGAACCGGTAGGTCACGCGGCCTCGGCTCAGGTCATACGGCGAGAGCTCCACCAAGACCCGGTCGCCCGGCAAGATGCGAATGTAGTGCATTCGAATCCTGCCAGAGGCGTGAGCAAGCACCTCATGTTCATTTGCTAACTTCACGCGGAAGACCGCGTTGGGAAGCGCCTCCTCAACCGTACCCTCAACTTCAATGGACTCTTTCTTTGGCATACAACCTCTAGTCGGTTTGAACGACTTGACTATTCTCGAAGACGGGTCATGACTTCGGCCCCATCCTCGCCAACGGCCATCGTGTGCTCAAAGTGCGCCGAGAGGCGACCGTCGGCAGTAACCACCGTCCAGCCATCTTCCAGCGTGCGAGTTCTCCAGGTGCCCACGTTCAGCATGGGCTCAATGGCAATTGCCATACCTGAACGGAGCATCAGCCCTCGACCCGCTACCCCATAATTGGGAACCTGCGGCTCCTCATGGAGCTTCCGCCCAATGCCGTGCCCTACGTATTCCCGAACAACGCCGTATCCGCGTGACTCGGCATACGTCTGGATCGCCTCGCCAATGTCGCCCAGCCGCACGCCGGATCGGACTTGCGCGATGGCCTCATTCAGCGACCCTCTCGTTGCCTCAAGCAGGCGCAACGCTTCCTCGGAGACATCGCCCACTGGCAGCGTAACCGCGGCGTCACCGTGCATTCCGTCAACGATGGCGCCGACATCGCACTTCACCAAATCTCCTTCATTCAGCACCCGCTTGCCCGGGATGCCATGGACAATCTCCTCGTTCACTGACGTGCATATCGTCGCGGGGAAGCCCATGTAGCCCAAGAACGCCGCCTTGGCATCGTGCCGCCGGAGCTCCTGCGCGGCAACGTCGTCAAGGTCCTGCGTCGTCATCCCTGGCTCCACGGCGTGCGTGATGGCCGCGATCATTCTCGCCACGACCTGGCCCGCTTCCCGCATAGCCTCGAGCTCTCGGGCCGACTTGATGGACGGTCGCCGTGCTGCTTCCGGTGACTCCACGGGTTCCCCTCTCCCTAATGGCGCAAAGTACCATTCTACCGATTTGGCGCGAATTTTGCACTCACGGCCTTCTCGCCGCTAGCCTTCAAGAGCCTGCAGAACTTCACCTGCCACGGCGTCGACGTCCTGAAGGCCATTTACCTCAACCAGCTTGCCCTTGCCCTTATAGTAGTCAATCAGCGGATAGGTCTGGGCGGAATAAACCTGCAAACGGTTGCGCACCGCTTCCGGCATGTCGTCCTCACGCTGGTACAGTTCACCGCCGCAGAACTCGCATGGTCTACCCAAGCTCTCGGCCGTGTAAGGGCGAGAGCAGCCTCGGCAGATGTAACGATTGCTCAATCGTCGCACCAGCTCGTCCTCAGGCACCATCACGTACAGCACGCGGTCGATCCCATTGCCACCCAATGCCTCGTCCAGGGCCTCCGCCTGCGGGGCAGTGCGAGGAAACCCGTCCAGCACCACACCCGGGCCATCGGTTTCCTCCGACAGCTTGTCCAACACCATGCGAATGACCAGGTCGTCCGGCACAAGGTCGCCCCGGTCCATGTACGACTGCGCCAACTGCCCCAGCTCCGTCTTCTGCTGGCGGTGCATTCGCAGCAAATCGCCTGACGACACGTGAGCCAATCGCTTCCGGTCCGTCAGGATATCGGCCTGTGTGCCCTTGCCAGCGCCTGGGGCGCCCAGCAGCACTAGCAGCATGACGCCAACTCCCACCGATTGCCGAATACTGGTGTCATCGGATGAATCCTTCATAGCGTCGCATCAGGAGCTGCGCCTCCAGCTGCCGCATGGTATCGAGGCCCACACCAACCAGAATCAGAAGCGCGGTACTGCTTAGTCGCAGCGCCTGCACGTCGGTTAGCAGCGTCGCAAAGTACGGAATGATGGCGACGAAGCCCAGGAAGAGCGCCCCACCCCAACTGACGCGGATGAGGGTGCGCTGCAGATACTCCTCTGTCGGCCTGCCAGGACGTATGCCTGGAATGAAGCCTCCTTGCTTTTGCAGGTTCTCTGCCAAGTTCATCTGCGAGAATGTGATCATGGTATAGAAGAGGGCGAAAATCACCACCAATACAAAGAGGAAGACCCAGTAAATGAAGCTGGTCCCGTCAAAGACACCAACTACTCCTTGGGCAAATCTGGAGACGAAACTGGGGTCCGACGGGTTGGCAAAGTAGCTGGCCACTGTGCCCGGCAGGATGATGATGGCGAAGGCGAAGATAAGCGGGATCATTCCCGCCGAGTTTATCCGCAATGGGATATAGGATGTTCCCTGCGCTCGTCTAACGGCGCCTCCGCGGAACACCGTACGTCCGTACTGTACAGGGATCCGCCGCTGCGCCTCCGTGAAGACCACGATGAGGTAAATGATCGCCAATGTGATCAGCACGAGCGTAATTAGTCCCGTCGGGTCGACGCGGCTGATGAAGCCCTGCTGCACAATCTGAGGCAGACCGGCGACAATGCCCGCAAAGATGATGATGGAGATACCGTTGCCGATGCCACGCTCCGTTATCTGCTCGCCGAGCCAGACAAGGAAAACGGTGCCCGCCGCCATCGAAATGACCATCGGGATGATGGCCGGGAATGCGCCCCCGGTAATGTCGACGCCCGCGAAAATACCGGCCCTCTGCAGCAGGATGATCTGCCCGTATCCCTGTGCCAGCGCGATCGGCACTGTGAAATAGTGGGTCATCTGGTTGATCTTCTGGCGCCCATAGTCACCCTCTTTGGAGAGCGCTTTCAGTTGGGGGATCACGGGCACCAAGAGCTGCATGATGATTGATGAGGTGATGTAGGGATAGACACCCAACGCCGCGACGCTTAGGTTGCGCAGCGCGCCGCCGCTAAAGAGATCCAGGAAGCCGAGAATATCCCCGAATTGGCCGCCGCTGAAGACCGCCGCGAGCGCGTCGCGGTCGACTCCTGGCACCGGAACGTGGGCCACAAAGCGAAACACGACAAGCATGGCCAAGGTGAAGAGCAGCTTCATCCGCAGGTCAGGGATCTTGAAGGCGTCTATGAGGGCCTGCAGCAGTTGAGGTCGCCCGGACGCAGGCCTAGCTGACGTCGCCTGCATCGTCCTTCTCCCGTTTCCTGCCCGGCAGTTGTTCGACGGTGCCGCCGGCTGCAACAAGCTGCTCGCGCGCCTGTGCCGAGAACCGGTGGGCTGTCACTGAAAGGGGCTTGGTTACCTCGCCCTTCGCCAACACCTTTACGGGCAGCTTCAGGTTGCGCAGCAATCCTACTTGCACCATGGACTCAGGGGTCACCTGTGCCCCACTTTCGAATCGCTCTTCCAACGCTCCCAGGTTCACAACGGCGTAGTCGGTGCGGAAGATGTTGGTGAACCCGCGCCGCGTGGGCAGTTTCAACACTAATGGCAACTGGCCGCCTTCAAACCCAGGGCGCGGACCGGGGCCAGATCGCGACCGCTGGCCCTTCATGCCACGTCCCGAGTAATTGCCCTTGCTGCCGTTGCCGCGCCCCACGCGGGTGCGTGGCCGGCGTGCGCCCTTTGGCGAGGGAATCTCGTGCTGCTTCACTGCCCCGTCTCCTACCTTAGTCCTCTATTTCGTCGACCTGCACCATGTGGCGCACTTTGTGAAGCATACCGCGCACCACAGGGGTGTCTTCGCGCTCCACCGTCTGGTTGAGCCGACGCAGCCCCAGCGACCGGATTGTCGCCTGCTGGTTGCGCTCAAAACCAATCCCGCTCTTCTTCCATGTGATCCGCAGCCGCGCCATCAGGCTCCCCTAACTCCCTTGCTGCTGTTGTTGACCGGGCTGCGACGTCCGCCTAGCCCGGCGGCGCTCAACCTCTACTTGCGGGTCCCGCAAGGAGGCGAGCGCGTCCATGGTCGCCTTGGACAGGTTGATGGGGTTCGTGTTGCCGACGGCCTTGGTCAGGATGTCCTTGATCCCCGCCAGATCCACCACGGCACGAACTGTTGCACCTGCCACCACACCTGTACCGTCCACCGCAGGTTTCAGTACCACCTGTGACGAACGATATTTCGTGACGATGTCATGGGGGATGGTCGTCCCCCGGAGGGGCACCTCGATGAGATTCCGCCTGGCGATGGCCACGCCCTTTCGAACCGCGTCCGGCACAGCCGCCGCCTTGCCCAAGCCAATACCAACGATATTGCGACCGTCACCGACAGCCACCATGGCGTTGAAGCGCATGTTCTTACCGCCCGCCGTCACTTTAGCGATTCGGCGAATCATCAATACCCGCTCAGTGAGGTTGCCGGCGTGGTCCGGGGAAACACGGGGGGCCAAGTCGTATGGCGATAACTTCGGCATTAGAACTCCAGCCCTCCTTCACGCGCTGCTTCCGCCAGCGCTTGCACGCGGCCATGGTAGGCGTAGCCTCCACGGTCGAACACGACCCTAGTAACGCCGGCGGCCCTACTGCGGCTCGCCGCGACCGCGCCGACCAGCCGGGCGACCTCAGTCTTGGGTTTGCCCTGGCACTCGGCGCGCAACTCCGCGTCCATATCGGACGCCGAGGCGAGCGTGTGGCCCACGCTGTCGTCAATGACCTGCACGGCGATATGCTGACTGCTGCGGAAGACCGCCATGCGCGGGCGCTCGGGCACGCCCTGCACCTTCCTGCGCACCCGGATGTGGCGCACGACACGCTTCGCCCTAGCCGTCTTGGCCTTTCCCTTGAAACGCAATGCCTGCAATCGTACTGCTTTAACCACGGTGTATTCCTCGAGCCTAGCGTCCGGCGCTCTTGCCGGGCTTGAGCCGCACAATCTCGCCGCTGTAGCGAATGCCCTTGCCCTTATAGGCGTCGGGCTTGCGAACGGCGCGTATGGTCGCGGCGATCTGTCCCACCTGCTGCTTGTCGCACCCCGCGACGGACAGCCGCGTTGGTCCTTCGACGGTCAATGTGATTCCTTTGGGAGCCTCAATGTCCACCGGATGGCTGTACCCGACCTGCAGGGTGATGTTCTCACCGGCTTGCTGCACACGGTAGCCAGTGCCTACCAACTCCAGGTTCTTCTGGAAGCCCTCGGTCACACCTACAACCATGTTGTTCAACAGGGCCCGCGTCAGCCCCTGCAGCGCCCGTACTCGCTGGTGGTCAGAGGGCCGACCGATAAGGATGGCCTCGTCCTGCCTTTCAATTGTCACATCCGGGTGGAACTGCTGCTGCAGCGTCCCACGCGGGCCTTTCACCGTAACGTCGTTGTCATCGCCCAAGGTCACGTCAACGGCCCTGGGAACAACAATAGGCATGGACCCGATCCGTGCAACGATACGCCGCTTTTCTTTCGTCTTCTCAGCCATAGCTCATCGTCCTCTACCAGACGTAGCAGAGAACTTCTCCTCCAATGCCCTGGTTCTTGGCCGACTGCCCAGTCATAACTCCCTTGGAAGTCGAAAGGATGGCGACGCCCAGCCCACCGTACACGCGGGGAATCTCGTCTCGACCCACATAGACGCGAAGGCCAGGGCGGCTCACGCGCTTCAGTCCCCGGATAGCAGTCTGCGCGCGGCCCGTGTACAGCAGCCGCAGCCGAAGCACACGCCAGGATCCGTTCCTGACGGTATCCACGTCTCGAATGAAACCCTCATCCTTCAGGATTTCGGCGACCGCCTGCTTGGTCTTGGACAATGGGACAAGAACCGAGTCGTGCCGCGCCATGCCGGCGTTGCGCACTCGGGTCAGCATGTCCGCAATAGGGTCGGTTACTCCGCTCACAGGTCCTCCTACCAGCTAGCCTTGCGGACTCCGGGTATCTCTCCCCGAAGCGCGAGCGTGCGGAAGCAGATGCGGCAGAGGCCAAAATGGCGGATGTAAGCCCGCGGTCGTCCGCACAACTGGCACCGGTTTTGCTGCCGGGTAGAGAACTTCACCGGCAACCGCCACTTGGCAATCTTGCTGGTCTTGGCCAATGCTCTGCTCCTATCCTTTTCGTCCCGCCAACCTATGCTTCAACGGCTGTGCGCTCCTGCACCCGCGCGAAGGGCATCCCCATCAAGTCGAGGAGCCGCAGCGCCTCCTGGTCCGTTTTGGCGGTGGTGATGATGTTCACCTGCATTCCCCGAAGCCTGTCGATTTGGTTGTAATCAATCTCCGGGAACACAATCTGCTCGCGCAGCCCCAACGCGTAATTCCCGCGCCCATCGAAAGCTGAACGGGACACGCCCCGAAAGTCGCGGATACGGGGCAGTGCGGTGTTAAACAGCTTGTCAAGGAATGTGTACATCCTGTCGCCACGCAGCGTCACCATGACGCCAACGGCCTGGCCCTCTCGCAGCTTGAAACCGGCAACGGATCGTCGCGCCTTTCGCGAGATAGGCCGTTGTCCGGTGATCGCCGCGATGTCGCCCATCGTGGCGTCCATGGCGCGTGCGTTGGTTAGGGCCTCACCCAGACCGACGTTAATGACGACCTTGTCGACCCTTGGAATCTCCATGACGTTTGGGTAGGAGAACTCCTGGCGCAGCTGCGGCGCGAGCTCGTCGCGGTAGCGCGCCAGCAGCCTGGGCAGCACCCGGCCCTGCGGGGCAGCCTTTGCGGCGGCCTGCGCCTGCGCGCGGCTGCGGCCCCTCGAACGGCCACCTCCGCTGGAAGGCTCCTGCGGCTCTTCTATTCGATCGGTTGGTTGCACTTCTTGCATAGCCGTACTTTCTTGCCGTCGTTCAGAAACGTGAAACCCATTCGGGCGGCAGTGTTACAGAGCGGACACACCACCTTGACGTTGGAGAGGGAAAGAGGCGCCTCCATGGTGATGATCCCCGCCTGACTGATGCCGGGTTGCGCCCTGCGGTGTCGCTTGACCATGTTGAGGCCTTCCACAAAGAGCTTGCCGTCACCAGGGAAGACCCGCTGCACGGTACTCTGCTTGCCGCGGTCCTTTCCCTTGGTGACAACCACTGTGTCGCCGCTTCTGACCTTCTGGGCCATGACCTCTTCCTTCTTTCCCGCCCAAATGACTTAAAAGACTTCCGGGGCCAGGGAAACTATGCGCATGAACCCCTTTTCCCGCAACTCGCGCGCCACCGGCCCGAATATACGGGTACCAATGGGGTTCAACGCGTCCGTCAGCATTACTGCTGCGTTCTCGTCGAAGCGGATGTGGGTGCCGTCCGGCCTGCGCGTGTTCTTCACCACTCGGACAATAACGGCCTTGACGACCTTCCCCGCCCGCACTGCGTCGGGCGCGTTCGGAATGGCGTCTTTGACGGAGCACGTGATAATGTCGCCAAGCCCTGCGTATCGCCTCCGGCTGGATCCGGGAATGCCAATGCACATCACCTGCTTGGCCCCGGAGTTGTCCGCAACCGCCAACCGCGACATATGTTGGATCATGCGTCCTCCTTCCGGGGTGCCACAGCGTCCTCCGAAGATTGCCCTTCAGCCCCCCCCTCGGGCGCGTCCACTGCAGCCTCAACTTCCGCGTTATCAGGCTCCGCCTCGACGGCCTCCGCCTCGGCGCTCCCGGACTCGGAATCAGATGCCTCAGCCACCACCTCGGCACCTTCAGGCTCGGCCTCCGCCTCGGCTACTTCGGCTACAGGCTCCTCACTCACAACTTCATGTTCTTCCTCTGAACTGTTGCCGTCCGGCTGCCCATCCGAAGCATCGTCTTGGGCGGGCGGTGTCTCCTCGGCTTCTTCTGCCTCCGCCTGAGCCTCGGCGACAGATGCTCCTCCATCGAGCTTTGCCTCGGAGGTCTCAGCCGCCTCGTCGCCCTCAGCGTTGCCGATAACCACAGCAGCCTCTTCAGTGTCGGCGTCAGGTGCGTCTCCATGGAAGTCTGCCTCGGGGAACTCGGCCGGCTCTTCATCCTCCGCGGCACCAACAGCTACTGCAGCCTCCTCAACGCTGGCATCCGTTTCAGGCGATTCCTCTGCCACGCCAACCGTCGCCGGAGCTTCCACGGCCTCGGACATTACCGCCTCAAACTCCGCGACCTCTTCAGGGCGAAGCACCTCGTGCCGTTGAATAATGGACTGAAGGCGAAACCGCTTGGTCTTTGACACCGGGCGGCACTCGACCACTCGGACCAAGTCACCGTATTGCGACTCATCTCGCGGATCGTGGACGTAAAGCATCGTCTTGCGGCGCAGGGCCTTGCCGTACACGGCGTGGTGGCGTACTCGGGCTACAGCCACCACAATGGTGTTCTGCATCTTGGCGCTGACTACCCGCCCGACGTAGCTTCTGCGATTCATTGCCATCTAGTGAATCCCCAACTCTCGCTCACGCATCACCGTTTTGATGCGGGCAATGGTCTTCTTGACACGCTTCATTTCGTTTACGCTGGGCAGTTGGTGCGTCATCCACCGAAACCGAAGGTTCATCAGTTCCCGGTAGGACTCATCCAGCTCCTCCCGGAGGTCATCCGTGCTCTTCTCGCGAACTTCGTCTACTCGCATAGGTGCGCTCGATTCCTAGTTAACCGTGTGGAGGAAGTAGTCCTCCCGGGTAACAATCTTTGTCTGCACCGGAAGCTTGGCCGCGGCCAGTCTCAGCCCTTCTTTGGCCTGCTCCTCGGACACGCCGGACAACTCGAAGAGCATCCGGCCACGCTTCGCTACTGCCACGTAGTGGTCGACACCGCCCTTTCCCTTGCCCATCCGGGTCTCCAGAGGCTTCTTTGTCACGGGCTTGTCAGCAAAGACTCGGATCCACAGTTGACCGCCGCGACGGAGATATCGCACAACGGCGCGGCGGGCCGCCTCGATCTGCCGGGCCGTGAGCCACGCCGTGTCCAGCGTTTTGAGCCCGTAGTCGCCAAAGTGCAGGGTTGCACCAGACGTGGCCGCACCCTTGCGACGCCCCCTGTGCACCTTGCGGTACTTCAGCCGCTTAGGTTGTTGCATCGGGCTCTCCTTCCGCAGCGGCCTCCGCCCGGTCAATCGCCTTCTGGTCCGCGGCCTCGTCCTCAGCCCGCATCGTCACTTCGATGGGACCCAAGTCCTCTGCAGCCTCCTGCTCACGGAGTGGAACGATGTCGCCCTTGTAGAGCCATACCTTCACACCAATGCGGCCCATCGTGGTGCTGGCTTCACTGATGGCAAAGTCCACATCGGCCCGGATGGTGTGAAGGGGCACCCGTCCCATCATCACCTTTTCACGCCTTGCTATATCCGCGCCACCTAAACGTCCGCTGACAATGATCTTGACTCCCTGCACGCCTGCTTGCATAGCCCGCGTGGCAGTCTGCTGCATGGCGCGGCGGTGCGCCACCCGGCGCTCGAGCTGCTCTGCACAACTGCGGGCGACGAGAGCCGCCACGGTTTCGGGCTGCCTTACTTCCTGTACGGAGATGCGCACGCGCCGCTCCGTAAGGGCCTCCAGGGCCTGCCTCATCTCCTCAACCCGCTGCCCTTGGCGACCAATCACGATGCCGGGCCGGGCCGTCCAGATGACCACGGAAACATCTTGTGGCCCTCGTTCTATTTCCACTCGCGGGATGCCCGCCTCCGGATAGCGGGTCAGAATGGCGTTGCGCAGCCGCAGGTCCTCCTGAAGCGTATTGCGGTAGTCCTGTTTCTTGGCGGCAAACCACCTGCTGTCCCAATCCCTTATGATGCCAAGACGAAAGCCTATTGGATGAGTCTTATGTCCCACAGCCTAACTCCCCCGGTCGACGACGACGGTGATGTGGCAAGAGCGCCGCTTGATGGGACTGATGCGTCCGCGGGACTGCGGCCGGAAGCGGCGCAGCCGGGGTGCGTCGTCCGCGTAGGCGGCCACCACCTTCAGCATTTCCGGAATCATGAACCGATTGTTTTCCGCGTTTGCCACGGCAGAGCGAATTACCTTTGACACCGCGACGGCGGTGGGGCTAGGCACGAACTGCAGCGCGGCCAAGGCCTGATGGACGGGCTTGCCACGCACCATGCCCAACACTCGCCGCACCTTTTGCGGCGACATCCCAAAGTTCCTGTGTGTTGCCTGTACCGCCACCAATCCTCTCCCTAACCCCGAGGCCTGGTGGTCCGCTCACTGCGGCCCGCGTGGCCCCTAAAGGTCCTAGTGGGCGCGAACTCGCCAAGACGATGCCCCACCATATTCTCTGTCATGTATACCGGCACATGCCGGCGTCCATCATGCACGGCGATGGTGAGTCCCACCATGTCAGGCATGATCATGGACGCCCGCGACCACGTGCGGATGACTACCTTTTCCTGGGTTCGCTGGGCCGCATCCACCTTCCGCTGCAGCTTGGGATGGACGTAGGGCCCCTTTTTAACGGACCTGCCCATAACCTATCCTTCTCCGACGCACGATAAACCGGTTGGTTTCCTTGTTGCGACGAGTCTTCACACCGAGGGCCGGCTTGCCCCACTTGGTCTTCGCGTAACGCAAGCCGATTGGGTTGCGGCCCTCGCCGCCGCCGTGCGGGTGGTCGCGTGGATTCATCACCTTGCCCCGAACCTCCGGGCGCTTGCCCAGCCAGCGGTTGCGACCGGCCTTCCCAATTGACGTTGCGGCGTGCTCTGAATTACCGACTTGTCCGATAGTCGCGTAGTTCTCGCTCAGGACGCGGCGGATTTCGCCTGACGGGAGTCTGAGCTGCGTGTAGCGTTCTTCACGGGCCATCACCTGGGCGCTGCCTCCGGCGCTTCGCACCATCTGCGCGCCCCGCCCGGGCTGCAGTTCAATATTGTGAACGACCGTACCGAGAGGCATAGACCGAAGAGACATGGCGTTGCCGGCACGGATTTCGGCATTGGATCCCGACATGATGGGGTCGCCCACCTTCACGCCCACCGGCCACAGAATGTAACGCTTGTCGCCGTCTCGGTAGTGGATGAGAGCAATGCGCGCCGAGCGGTTGGGGTCGTACTCAATACTGTGCACGACGCCGGGCACCCCAGCCTTGTCGCGCCGCTTGAAGTCGATAACGCGGTACATTCGCTTGTGACCGCCGCCTCGATGACGAACCGTGAGCCGACCCTGCCGATTTCGACCGCCGTGCTTACGCAGCGGACGCAGCAGCGAGCGCTCCGGCTTGCTCTTCGTGATCTCGGTAAAATCGGGCCTCACCAGCTGGCGCATGCCCGGCGTTATCGGCTTGAACTGCTTGAGACCCATGCTTACACGCCCTCAAACACCGTGATGCGGTCACCCTGCCGCAGCGTCACGATGGCCTTTTTCTTGTCTGGGCCTTTGCTCATGCGGGGGCCGAACCGCTTCATCTTGCCTGGCAACCTCACCACAGTGACCTTTTCTACCTTCACACCAAAGAGCGTCTCCACCGCCTGTTTGACGATAGTCTTGTTGGCGTGAAGTGCGACTCGAAAGGTGTACTTGTTCTCGTCCTGCAGGCGGGTGCTTTTCTCGGTCACAACGGGGCCGATGAGCACGCCCGTCAACTGTGCCATGGTCATGACGACTGCTCCTCACCGGCCTCATCCTGCTCGACAATGGACACTAGCGCGGCGCGCCGGGGCGTCTCTTGCGCCCACAGCTCCTCGATGCGGCGCACGGCCGCAACACTGAGCACTAGGTGTGTGTAGTTCAGCAGGTCTACAGTGTTCAAGGTCGATGCCGGAACGGACTTTACGCGTTTCAAGTTATGGCAGGCCTGCCACAGCTCCTTCTGCGAGATTGCCTCATTGACCACCAAGCACTTGGAGGAAATCTCGAGGCCTTGCAGCGCCTGCAACACCTCGCGGGTCTTGGGCTCGGGCAAACGGAAGTCCTCTACCACGGTAACTTCGCCGTCCCGCACCTTCTGCGACAACAACGACCGGATGGCAAGCCGCCGCATCTTCTTCGGCGTCCGCTGCGAGTAGTCACGCGGCTTGGGCCCGAACGTGACTCCGCCGTGTCGCCATTGCGGAGACCGAGTGCTCCCGTGCCTAGCGCGTCCAGTTCCCTTCTGGCGCCAGGGCTTGCGGCCGCCACCGCTGACCTCGGCGCGAGTCTTGGTGCTGTGGGTGCCCGCGCGCTTGTTGGCAAGCTGCCCCACCATCACCTGGTGAACAACCGCCGTATTGAGAGGCGTGTCGAAGACCGCATCACTCACCTCGATGCTGCCTACCGTCGCGCCCTGCATGTTCTTCAGTGGTAGTTCCATGCCTGCTATCCAGCCTTGTTCGTGCGGCGCAGTATCACCAGGCCATGCGACGGGCCGGGGATTGCCCCCTTCACAAACACAAGATTGCGCTCAGCGTCCACCTTAACGATCTCCAGGTTGCGCACAGTGACCCGCTCGGCGCCGTAGTGGCCGGCCATCTTGGTGCCCTTCCAGATTCGGCCTGGGTACGTACCAGAGCCGATGGAACCAGGCGCACGGTGCCGATCCGACTGACCATGCGTCTTGGGTCCGCCTCCGAAGTTGTGCCGCTTCACGCCGCCAGTGAACCCGCGACCCTTTGATGTCGCGACAGCGTCTATGTGCTCGCCCTCTGTGAAAATCTCCGCGCCAACGGGATCCCCAACATCAATGCCCGTCAAATCGCTGGCCGGCACTTCACGCAGGTGACGGTAGAGTCGACCTGCCCTGCGCAGGTGGCCGCGCTCGGGGCTCCGCAGGTTCCGGACCTCGTGGAACCCCAACTGCACAGCGGTGTACTCGTCCTTCTCTGGGACACGGATCTGCGTGATAGTACAGGGGCCAGCCTGTACGGCCGTCACACCCACCAACCTTCCGTCTTCGCGGAAGATCTGGGTCATGCCGATCTTCTTGCCCAAGATTCCGTCAACCGCCATGTTTTCCTTTGCCCCTCAGCAGAAAACGGAGCCAACCAATGGCTCCGTTTCCCGAGTCTCATCTAGGGTTATGTCTTAATCGTAATGTCGACACCGGCTGCGACATTCAACCTAGAAAGCGCTTCCAAGGTACGACCAGTGGACTCCAAGATGTCCACCAGCCGCTTGTGAGTCCGAAGCTCAAAATGTTCCCGCGAGTCTTTATCGATATGGGGTGATCGAATGACGCAGAAGCGCTGCTTGTGCGTCGGTAGGGGCACAGGCCCGGCAACCACCGCTCCAGTACGCTCTGCAGTCTCCACAATCTGCTGAGCAGACAGGTCAAGCGCACGATGGTCAAACGCCTTCAGGATTATCCGAATTTTCTGGCCGGGCATGGCACAATCCTACCTTACACCACGTTAAACACGCACAAGCATCTGCTCTGCCACGGAGTCCGGCACCTCTTCGTAATGGTGGAACTCCATGGAATGACTCGCTCTCCCCTGAGTGAGCGATCGGACAGTGGTGGCGTACCCGAACATTTCGGCGAGGGGAACCAGCGCACGAATTGTCTGGACGTCCCCTACACCTTCGATGTTCTGTACCCGCGCCCGTTTCCCAGACAGGTCACCAAGTACCTCGCCCAAGAACTCACCCGGGGTGACAACTTCCGTCTGAATATATGGCTCCATGAGGGCGGGCTTTGCCTTGCGTAAGCCCTCCTTCACGGCCATAGAACCAGCGATCTTAAAGGCGATCTCGGAGGAATCGACGGGGTGATAGCTACCGTCAACCAAGGAGACCTTGATATCCACAACAGGATAGCCCGCTATCGCGCCGCTGTCCAGTGCTTCTTGCACGCCCGCACGTACGGGGTTTATGTACTCTCTCGGCACCACGCCACCGACGATCTTGTCCTCAAATACAAAACCGCCACCGCGGTCCAGCGGCTCCAGCTCCAGCCAAACGTGGCCGAACTGACCGTGGCCACCAGTCTGACGCACGAATCGACCTTCGACACGAACCGGCTGCCGAATGGCCTCGCGGTAAGACACGCGCGGGCGGCCAACCTGGGCCTGCACTTTGAATTCGCGACGCAGCCGATCGACAAGCACATCAAGGTGCAACTCACCCATGCCAGAAATGATGGTCTGCCCACTCTCCTTATCGTAGCGAACCACAAAAGTAGGGTCCTCTTCAGCCAGCTTTCGAAGGGACTCCTCCAATCGTTCCTGGTCGGCCTGAGTCCTCGGTTCCACGGAGACGGAGATGACCGGGTCCGGGAAGCTCGGAGGTTCCAGCACCACCGGCGCACTGCCGTCACAGACAGTCTCACCGGTAAACGTATTCTTCAGCCCCACAACCGCGCCGATTTGGCCGGCGTTCAGAGCAGGCACATCTTCTCGGTGATTTGCGTGCATCAAGACGAGACGCGCAATGCGCTCATCCGTCTCCTTGGACGCGTTGTAGACGTAGGAGCCAGCCTTGAGTTGGCCTGAATAGACCCGAACGAACACCAGCCGGCCGATGTACGGGTCCGCCGCGACCTTGAAGGCCAGCGCCGCCAGCGACTCCGACGAGTCCGCCGCCCGGACGATTGGCTCCTGAGTCCGTGGATCCATGCCCTCTACCGAAGGAATGTCCAGCGGGGAGGGCAGATAATCGATTACCGCGTCGAGTAGAGGGTGAATGCCTCGGTTACGCAGCGCTGTGCCGCAGAGGACTGGAACGAGGGTGTTGCTCAGTGTGGCCCTGCGGAGCGCCGCGACTAACTCCTCCTCCGAGAATTCATCGCCCTCAAGGTACTTCTCGAGGAGCGAGTCATCGGTCTCAGCGACACGCTCCAGCAACAGGTCGCGATATTTGGCCGCTTCCTCTTGCAGTTCGGCGGGAATGGAATCCACTGTAGGGGCGCCGACCTCGTCGCCATAGAACAACGCCTTCTGCCTCACCAGGTCAACCATGCCTCGGAAGGTGTTCTCTCCACCAATGGGCAACTGCACGGGCACAGGCCGTGCGGAGAGGCGGTCACGAATCATATCGACTGTTCGGGCAAAGTCGGCACCCGGACGGTCCATCTTGTTTACGAAGCAAATGCGGGGCACCTGGTATTTGTTGGCTTGGCGCCACACCGTCTCCGATTGGGGCTGCACGCCGGCTACTGCGTCAAAGATGACAACGCCGCCGTCGAGCACTCGCAAACTTCTCTCCACTTCGGCGGTGAAGTCCACGTGCCCGGGCGTGTCAATTATGTTGACGTCGTGGCCATTCCACTCGCAGGCGGTGGCTGCCGCCGTAATAGTGATGCCCCTCTCACGCTCTTGCGGCATCCAGTCCATGACGGTATTGCCGTCATCGACGTTACCTAGTCGGTGGGTACGACCGGCAAAGAAGAGCACACGCTCTGTGACCGTCGTCTTACCAGCGTCGATATGCGCAATGAACCCTATGTTGCGAATACGATCCAAGGGGCCCTTTCCCGGCGCGTGGCCGCGCCGTACTCAATAGTGCAAGGTTAAGCGATCATCACCACCGGTAGTGAACGAAAGCGCGGTTGGCCTCCGCCATTCGGTGCAGGTCTTCACGCCGCTTTACCGCGGCGCCGTCGCCGCGGGATGCGTCAAGGAATTCCTGGGCCAACTTCTGATGCATTGGGCGACCTTTACGGCCACGAGCACTGTTGATTATCCACCGCATCGCCAGGGCACTCCCACGCCGAGTTGGCACCTCGATGGGGATCTGATACGTGGCGCCACCTACACGGCGGGCCTTGACCTGCAATAGTGGTGTCGCGTTGCGCAACGCCTCCTGGAAGATCTCTAGTGGTGGACGGTGCGCCTGCTGTTCCACGATCTCCATGGCAGAGTAGACGATACGCTGTGCAACCGTCTTCTTGCCCTTGAGCATGATGCGGTTGATGAACCGCGCCAATTCCACGTTGTCGTATTGCGGGTCCGGCGGGACCGTTCGTTGTTCTGCCTTACGCCTTCGCATGAGTCGTTTCCGTCTCTCTCGACCGTTCTTTTTTGGGTTACGACGCCCGCGGCGCCCGGGCGCCATACTTACTGCGCCCTTGACGCCTTCCGTTCACACCACCAGTGTCAAGCACGCCGCGCACGATGTGGTACCGCACACCGGGCAAGTCCCGTACACGCCCCCCGCGCACCAACACCACCGAGTGTTCCTGGAGGTTGTGCCCTTCGCCCGGAATGTACGCCGTTACCTCAAACCCATTGGTCAAGCGAACCCTCGCGACCTTGCGCAAAGCAGAATTCGGCTTCTTTGGCGTCACCGTGCGAACCTGGACGCAAACACCTCTCCTTTGGGGCGAACCTACGTTGTTCCACACGACGCGGTTCTTCAGCGCATTCTGTCTCCAATGCATGGCAGGGGCCCGGCTCTTGGTCCTGACCTTGGCCCTTCCATTCTTGATCAACTGATTGATGGTGGGCAACGCGTTGCTCCAATCACACAAACTGTCCGCCGCTATTTGAGCGCAAGCTCGTATTGTAGGGATTCCCTAGGGCACTGTCAACCAAGGTCGCGGGGGGGGCCGAATTGCAGACACTGCGAGAGGCCCTCACAGCTCTCTGTCATTCAGGGTAAGCCCTTTGCACACTTTATGCTCCAACCTCCGTTTATCAAGAAAGGAGGGACAGACAATCGACGCACAGCCTTGGGCGACTGATAACCTCATGCCGGATCTCCCTACCAGGCCATGCGGTTTGACCTTTGCCACTTGCACTCTCACAATGACTTCAAGCAAGCTCCAGTTTCAGGCTAAAGGGCTTTTCAGCGGACGGAGGCGTACCGTGGTGGATTCTGGCACCCTGTACCCGGCTTTCTCGGAAGCCACTCCGGAACTGGGTCAGTGGTCCCAGGAACGGCTCCGAACCGTCGCCCGCGACCTCTTTTCCGACGCGCCGCTGGTCGTCGTTGCCAACCGAGAGCCGTACGTACATCTGCCCGACCCCGAAAAGCCCGATGGACTGGCGTGGAGGCGCCCGGCCGGCGGACTCGTATCCGCCCTTGACCCGGTGCTACGGGCAGTCGAGGGCGGACTGTGGGTTGCCCAGGGAACCGGCGAGGCCGACCGCCTCTCCGCCGACGCATCCGGCCGAGTCGCAGTGCCGCCGGACAACCCCGCGTACACCCTGAAGCGCGTTTGGCTCCAGCCCGCCGAGATCGCCGGTTACTATGAAGGGATCTCCAACCAGGGGCTGTGGCCCCTCTGTCACGTCGTCTTCCTGCGTCCCCGCTTCACCCTCCGTGATTGGCAGCAGTACCAGAAGGTTAACCGCCGCTTTGCGGAGGCAGTCCTGGAGGAGGTTGGCGACGGCCCCGCATACGTTTGGGTACAGGACTACCACCTCTGCCTCGTGCCGCAATATCTTCGAGAGGCGCGACCGGACTTGACCACAGGCATCTTCTGGCACATCCCGTGGCCCAACCCGGAGATCTTCCGGACCTGCCCGTTTGGCGCGGAGCTCCTTGAGGGCATGCTCTCGGCTGACATCATCGGTTTCCACATTCGCTACCATGGCGCCAACTTCCTTGCGACTGTGGAGCAGACACTGGAGGCCCGCCACGACCGCGAGCGCTGGGAGATTATTCGCGGCGGTCACTCCACCCGGGTCGTGGACATCCCAATCAGCGTCGACTTCGACGAGGAGGAGTCCACAGCGCAGTCGCCCCAGACCGGGCAGTGGATAGACGAGTTTCGCGGCCTTTTTGACCTTGACCGATTCGATCACGTGCTGCTCGGTCTGGACCGCTTTGACTATACCAAGGGAATCCCGGAGCGGTTGATGGCCGTCGACCTGCTGCTTCAGGAGCACCCAGAGTACAAGGGTAAGCTCGTCTTCCTGCAGGTGGGCGAGGTCAGCCGCATTCAGATCGCGCACTATCAGGCACTGAACACCGAAGTAGAGAAGCTCGCGCAGGAGATAAACGATCGACACCGCACCTCTGACTGGCAGCCAATCGCCCTATGGCGCAACCCGGTGGGCCGCCCCGACTTGATGGCGCTTTTCCGGCTTGCCGACGTTTGCGTGGTCAGCTCCCTACACGATGGCATGAATTTGGTCGCTAAGGAGTACGTCGCAAGTCGCTTCGACGAAAGAGGGGTGCTTGTACTGAGCCGCTTCACCGGCGCGGCCCGCGAACTGCCGGAGGCACTGCTGATCAATCCCTACGACATCCGCGACATTGCCAGGAGGTTGCACGAGGCGCTGCAGATGCCCGACCACCAGAAGCGGGAAAGGATGAGGCGTATGCGGAGCACCGTTAGGCGCAATAACATCTACGCTTGGGCCGGGCGCTTCCTGCGCGAAATGGTCCTCGGCGGGGTCTGATGCCGGCCATACCTCCCCTGCGCGACCACATGGACCTCGTCTACGAGGGCATCGCCACCAAGGGACAGATCTTAGTGGCTCTCGACTTTGACGGCACCCTCTCAGAAATCGTGGCGCGGCCCGAGGACGCCACGTTGACGGAGGAGCGGCGCCAGCTACTTCGTGACCTTAACAGCCGACCGAGATTCGCGGTGGCGGTTATAAGCGGACGCACGGTTGACGACGTGCGAGAGCGCGTTGGACTGAGCGATATCGCCTACGCCGGACATCATGGGCTGGAGATCGCCGGGCCGGGCTTTTCGTATTTGCCCCCGGAGGCGGAGGCCTTTCGTGGGACTGCGGCGCGGCTGGGGGAGTCCCTGGAAGCCGAGATTGGAAGGATACCCGGTGTGATCTTCGAGCACAGAGGGATATCGCTGGGGGTGCATTACCGGCTGGTGTCTGGTGAGCAGCGAGAGGTCGTTCAACGTGCTATTCGAGCGGCCATTAACCCATTGGCCGGAGCGGGCGAGGCACGTGTAGTGTTGGGCAAGGAGGTGGTAAACGTGCTTCCTCCGCTGGTCTGGCACAAGGGCTCTGCACTGCGATGGCTCATAGGGTTGCTGGACTCCACCCCGCACCGTGTTGGCGGGATCTTCCCCATCTACATTGGTGACGACGTGACGGACGAGGACGCCTTCCCCGTGGCGCGGGAGACGGGCATCGCAATTCGCGTCGGTCCGCCGTCGAAGGAAACTGCCGCGGAATACTCTCTCGCCGACCCAGCGGAGGTGGAAGCCACCCTCCGCGCCATGGTGGACTACTCGAAGTCGCTAGGCATCGGGTAGTGCCGGTCTCCGCAGACACGGCTAGACCCCCGTTGCCCGACGGGCTAGACTGAAATCGGCCCAACCACATTGCCCGGTGGTGCAGCGGTAGCACAGGGGACTTTGGATCCCCTGACCCTGGTTCGAATCCAGGCCGGGCAGCCACCATTTAGAGTTTTCCGCCAGTACATCGTGATTTCATTTTCCCTACCGCACGTCCCATACTGAAGCGGGGCTGCGGGCATGGACAATGTGGCCGCGTCAGCCTACAGTGCTGGCATCATCGCTTCACGGAGGGGCGACATGAGCGGCACTCACGACATGGGCGGCAGGCGCAACGACGATCCCATCGACCAGGCTGAGCACGTCTTCTCGGACTGGGAGCGCCATACGCACGCAATGGTTGGCGTACTTCGTGAAAAGCGCCTCATTACCACCGACGAGCTGCGGAGGGGCATCGAGTCCATTGCTCCGAAAGAGTACGAGAGCATGTCGTATTACGAGCGCTGGTCGGCGTCGCTTGAGACGCTGCTAATTGAGAAGGGGCTCCTCAGCGAGGAGGAGATTGACACCCGATCAGAGGCGCTCAAGGAGAAATGGGGCTAACATGGCGCGCTTTAAGCCCGGTGACCTTGTACGCGTGGGCGAGATTGAGATGGGCACCCACCACCGGACGCCCGCCTACATCAAGGGCAGAGTTGGTCGGGTGCACGCGTTGTCCGGGCTGTACCCTAACCCCGAGACGCTGGCCTATGGAGCAGACGGCAAACCGGAGCGCGACCTTTACCTAGTCGCGTTTGATATGAGAGACCTCTGGGGCGAGCGGTTCAGCGGGCGCTCAGGCGACAGGCTGCTCGTCGACGTGTATGAGCACTGGCTCGAGCCGGCCAGCGACGGAGGAGCGGAATGAGCACGCACACCCACCACGAGCATGGGCACGGGCACGAACACGAGGGCATGTTGGAGGACGTCGAGCTGAGCGAGCGGGCACGGCGGGTTCTTGCGATCGAGGAATTGCTGGCGGAGAAGGGCGTCATAAACCGCACGGAGGTGCAGCGGCTCATTGACTTCCAGGAGGCGCGGTCACCAGTGGATGGGGCGCGGGTGGTTGCGCGGGCCTGGACTGACCCTGACTACAAGCGACGCCTGCTGGCGGACCCGGAGGGGGCCCTCCTGGACTTGGGCTATCCGCTTGTGGGTTCCGCCAAGCTGGCGGTGCTGGAGAACACGGACGAAGTGCACCACCTAGTGGTCTGCACCCTTTGCTCCTGCTACCCGACATCGCTGCTGGGGTTGCCGCCGGACTGGTATAAGAGCTTCGCGTACCGCTCACGGGCAGTGGTGGACCCTCGCGGCGTAATGCGCGAGTTCGGGCTGGATGTGCGCGACACCGAGGTGCGCGTCGTGGACAGCACGGCTGACCTGCGCTACCTTGTGCTGCCGCAGCGCCCAGCGGGCACGGAGGGCATGACCGAAGACGAGTTGACTGCCCTAGTCACGCGAGACAGCATGATCGGCGTCGGCGTGGCGCTGGCTCCGATGGGGTAAGCGACCCCACACCAGCGCATAGCCTGCGGGCGGGTCTACGCCCTACTGCGTAAGCACGACGGGCGTGGCCATGCGGTCCGTGTCGTCCATGCCCATCTCAAGGATGCCGAAGATGAGCTTCCACTCTCCCTGGCTACGGTGGAGGCAGGGCACCAGGTGGTTGCCCGCCTGGTCGCGCCAGAGCGTCCCACCGAAGACCAACGTGTAACGGTTGTAGGCCTCAGGGATCGTCTCCGGGTGGGAGTGCAGGTACTCGCAGTGGCGCTGGCCCAGCTTAGGCGACATCGAGCGGACGCGGTCGACGACGTCATCGCCGACCATGAAGGGTTCATCGTTACCGAACACGGGCACCTCGCCAAGGTTCTCCCATGAGAATTCCGCGGGATCCGACACGTCCTCCAGCAACTCAAATCCCTCGGCAGTCTTGTCGTTGACGAAGGGGGCGTTGGGGTCGTAGGTGTCAGGAGCGGCGGCGGCCGCAGGCGCTTCAGGGGCGGCCGTCGCGGCGGTCGGGGCTTCACCGACGGGGACGGCCATGCGGTCCGTGTTGTCCATACCCATTTCCAGGATGCCGAAGATGATGGTCCACTCACCGCGACTACGGTGGAGGCAGGGGACGAGGTGGTTGCCGGCGCCGTCACGCCAGAGGGTTCCGCCGAATACTAGGGTGTAGCGGTTGTAGGCATCGGGGATCATCTCGGGGTGGGCCAGTAGGTACTCGCAATGGCGCTGGCCGAGCTTGGGCGACATCGAGCGGACGCGGTCTACTACGTCGTCGCCGACAGCGAAGGGCTCGTCGTCGCCGAAGATCTGCAACTCGCCGATGTTCTCGGAGCCCAAGAGGGCGGGCTCGGACACATCCTCGATCAGCTCAAGGCCCTCGGTGGTTTTGTCGTTGGCAAAGGGAGCGCTGGGGTCGATCGCGCCGACGGCGGCGACGACAAGCACGCCAGCCAGAGCTTCCTCAAGCTGATCAGGCGAGCTGACCCAGCGGCGGGCGGCGGCCTCGTCAATGTCGCGAGGGAGCCGCGCGACTACGGCACCCACAAACTCCATGTACCAGTCCGGCGTATCAGGCATGGAACTTTCTCCTGTCACGGGGTGGCGCCATTGTAGCGGCTGAAGCGGCGCAGGGATACCCACATGCGTGGACAAGGTGGGAGCGAGGCGTTGGACCTGCGGCCCCCAATCGTTTGCCATCAATTCGTTCCCTCTTAGCGGTGCCCGGGCTAATTCGCATTCGATCAGTAGTAGCCGTAGCGTGTTTCAACTTGAAAGCCAACCCTTTCTTCAGAAACAACATCCTCCGGCCTTTTGGCCGCTTATTGGCAGTGATGTCGGCGCCAAAGCAAGTAAGGCGGCCTGAAAAGATGGACGTTAAGGATGGTGCGGTTACGACTCACAATTGCGTGAAACACGAGGAGAGGGTAACGGGCGAATCAGCATTGTCGCGAGGGTTCTGTGTCAGGGTGGCACCCCTCCCGCGCCTCTGGATTCCCCCGCCTTCGCAGGGCTAGCCCTGCCTTCACAGAATTGGCGGGGAATAGTTCAGCGGCCCCTGTGACAGAGGCCGCTGCGTACTGTTTTCGGGCCTTGGCGTCGGCTTTAGTAGCGGTAATGCTCGGGCTTGAAGGGGCCTTCCTTAGGTACTCCGAGGTAGTCGGACTGCCGGGAAGTGAGCTCTGTGAGGTTGGCGCCGAACTTGGAAAGGTGCAGGCGGGCGACCTTCTCGTCGAGGTGCTTGGGAAGGGTGGTGACGGTCTTGCCGTAGGACTCTGCGTTGGCCTGCAGCTCAAGCTGGGCGATAACTTGGTTGCTGAAGGAGTTGCTCATCACGAAGCTGGGGTGGCCGGTGGCATTGGCGAGGTTCACCAAGCGGCCCTCGCCGAGGACGATGATGCTGCGGCCAGTCCCCTTGAACTTCCACTCGTGGACCTGGGGCTTGATCTCGATTTTCTCGACCTCCTCGTTGCGGCGCATGCGCTCGAGGCCGGCCATGTCGATCTCGTCGTCGAAGTGGCCGATGTTGCAAACGATGGCGTTGTGCTTCATACGACTCATGTGGTCGGCGGTGATGATGTCCGTGCAGCCGGTGGCGGTGACGTAGATGTCGTAGTCCTGCGCGATGGCGTCGTCGACGGTGATGACGTCGTGGCCGAGCATACAGGCCTGAAGGGCGCAAATAGGGTCGACTTCCGTGACTGCGACGCGGGCCTGCTGGCCACGCAGGGCCTGCGTGCTGCCCTTGCCAACGTCACCGAAACCGCAGACGAGGGCCTTCTTGCCGGAGAGAAGGACATCCGTGGCGCGCATGATGGCGTCGACGAGGCTGTGGCGGGTGCCATAGAGGTTGTCGAACTTGCTCTTGGTGACGGAGTCGTTGACGTTGATGCCGGGGAAGAGGAGGGTGCCGGCCTTCTCCATCTCATAGAGGCGATGGACGCCGGTGGTGGTCTCCTCCGACACGCCGCGGATCTCGGCGGCGACGCGGGAGAAAAAGTTGGCGTCGGCGCCCTGCACCAGGCCGAGCAGGACGTGCAGGAACTTCTCGTCCGGGGATGCGTCCGGGCCGGGATCGTCGACCCTGCCCGCGTTGGCGTACTTGTGACCGAGGTGGACGGCCAAAGTGGCGTCACCACCGTCGTCGACGATGAGCGTGGGGCCCTTGCCGCCATCGAAGCGGAGGGTCTGTAGGAGGCACCACCAGTACTCCTCAAGGCTCTCGCCCTTCCAAGCGAAGACGGGCGTGCCTTGGGGCTTGTCGGGCGTGCCGGCGGGCCCGACGACAACCGCGGCGGCGGCGTGGTCCTGGGTAGAGAAGATGTTGCAGGAGGCCCAGCGGACCTCGGCGCCGAGGGCCGTCAGGGTCTCGATGAGGACGGCGGTCTGAATGGTCATGTGCAGCGAGCCGGTGATGCGGGCGCCCTTGAGCGGTTGCTGCCCGGCATACTCCTCGCGGATAGACATGAGACCGGGCATCTCGTATTCGGCGAGCTCGATCTCTTTGCGACCGAAGCGTACGGTGTCCGGCGACATGTCCGCGACCTTGTAGGGAAGGTCGGAAAAGACCTGCTCCCCGGCAAAGACGGGCGCGTCTGCGTTGGTGGACTGGGTCATAGGTTCCCCCTTGATTGGGCAAATAGGATAGCACCAGTCTACACGAAAGCAGGAATATTGGAAACGACGCGGGAGAGGCAGGGATTACCAACGCCATGGCGAATTATTCAGTCGCGGTCGGGGGTCGTATTGAGGGGTTGCGGCTAAGTGGGAGTTGGGGGTAGTCGAGGTACCTGCCATTGCGGGAACGACGGAGAGCCAAGGATGCGTCGGCCCCGGGCATACTTTGGAGCCAACGCGTGTGTCCATTGAACGGCAGCGGTCAGAGCTGGGCCTCTACAGCCCCTACGATGCGGTCCACTTTCTCGACGAGCTCATCAAGCTCGTCGCGGGTGGTGCTGAGGGGCGGGGCGAGGTGCATGACGTCGCCCATTACACGGCCGAGGATGCCCTCTTTGTTCATCTCAGCGGAGGCGAGCTGCGTCAGGTTGGCCTCGGCGGGAATCTTCTCCTTGGTGGCGCGGTCCTTGACGAACTCCAGTGAGCAAAGGAGTCCAAGGCCACCGCGGACGTCGCCGATGATGGGGTGTTCGTACATGGACTGCAGCTTGTCGAAGAGGTACTCGCCGAGCCGGGCCGAGTTGCCGACGAGGTCCTCGCGCTCAAATATCTCGAGGTTGGCAAGGCCGGCGGCGCAGGCGGGAGGGTTGCCGCCGAAGGTGATGAGGTGGCGGAAGGTGGAGGACTGATCACCGATGAAGGCGTCGGCGACAGCCTTGCTGGCTACGGCGGCGCCGATGGGAAGGTAACCGCTAGTGAGGGCCTTGGCGACGGTGAAGATGTCGGGCTTGATGCCCCAATGCTCGGTGGCGAACCACTTTCCGGTGCGGCCGAAGCCAGTGATGACCTCGTCGGAGATGAGAAGGACGCCGTAGTTGTCACAGATCTCACGGATGGTGGGCCAATAATCGGGGTGCGGGACGTGGACGCCGGCGGAAATGGAGATGGGCTCGGCGATGAATGCGGCGACGGTTGAGGGGCCCTCGTTCTGGATGGCGATCTCCAGGTCGCGGGCACACTCGAGGTCGCAGGCGCTCATGCCGCGGCAGAGGCGGCAGCGGTACTCGCCGGGTTGGGCAATATTGACGGAGTAGGGCATGAGCGGGCCGTAATCGGAGCCGGAAGCGACGCTTCCCCCGCCGAGGGTCATGTTCATGAAGGTGGCGCCGTGATAGGAGCCGCGGCGGGCGATGAACTTGAAGCGGCCGGGCTCGCCGTTGTTCTTGTGGTACTTGCGCGACATTTTCAGGGCCGTCTCGACGGCCTCTGCACCGCCGCTGACGAAGTAGATGCGGGAGTCCGGGTCGGGCGAGATGCTGGCGAGCTTGGCGGCGAGGCGCGCGGTGACGGGGGAGACTGAGCCGCCGGGCGTGTAGCTGATGTCGAGCATCTGCTCGTAGACGGCGTCGGCGATCTCGCGACGGCCGTGGCCTGCGTTTTTGAGCCACATGCCGGAAATAAGGTCGAACCATTGCTTGCCGGCAGCATCCTGCACGAATGAGCCATTGCCGCGGACGACTAGCTTAATGCCGGTCTCGTCGGACATGTCGCCGGCCTGTCGGCTGTGCGGCCAGAAGTGGGCGGCGGCCATGGTCTTGAGGTCTTCCACGTCGTAGGCGTCCAAGAGTTCCTTGACCAAGGTGTGCCTCCCCAAATTGTGATTCCCCTGTGCGTGAAATGATCAGATCGCGATTGGCTCGAAATTGCCCGTAACGCGCTGGTGGCCGCCGTTCTCCTCGAGAGGTTCCTCGCGGTAGAGGCCGAGGGGCTCGAGCACGGGGGTGTCAGTGTACCAGAAGACGACCGACTCCTCGGTGGCGACGTGCTCGTGGAAGGCCCAGGACGGGACGACGAAGGTGTCCTTGGCGGTCCAGTCGAAGCGGACTCCGTTGATGACGGAGTAGCCGCTGCCGGTAATGACGTGGTAGACGACACCACCGGTGTGACGGTGGGCGCGGGTATGCATGCCAGTCGGGAAGAGGGAAGCATAGCAGGCCATGGACGCCATGGCAGGGCCGCCGGTCTGGGGGTTGGTGTACTCGAGGCAGATGCCGTCAAAGGGACTGCCCTCGGTCTCGCGGGAGAGGCGGGAGAGGGCGTCGTAGGTCTGGGCGAACTTGTAGTTAATGAGGGGCGAGTGGAGGCCGCCGCGGCCCACCCACGTCGGGCGGAGGGAGCCGGAGGCGAATAGCCTCTGGGAGATCTCGTCGGACTTCGTCAGGGGCTGGCTCTCCTCGGGGTACTCCTCGCGGAAGGTCGCGTCAAGGTGGTTGACCAAGGTCGAGTCGAGGCCGTCGAGCCAGACCATGGGGGCGTCACCCTCATTGCCGTGGTCGTGCCAAGTCCAGTTGGGCGTGGTGATGAAGTCGCCGGGGTCCATGTAGGTCTTTTCGCCCTCGACCGCGGTGTAGGCGCTGCTGCCCTCGACTATGAGGCGCAGGGCGGAGGCAGTGTGGCGGTGGCTGGGTGCAACCTCGCCTGGGTTGATGATCTGGAGGTTTGCGGAGAGGGTGCTGGTGGCGGGGCCCCGACCCAGGAGGCCGGGGTTGGAAAACACGAGCACCCGTCGTTCAGCCATCTCCATGGGCACGATATCCGCGGCGCGGAAGAGGAGGGGCCGAAAGTCCTGGTACTTCCAGAGGTAGGGGATGGCCTTCGGCTGCGGGTCCGTGCGTGCGACCCAGAGCGGCCGGCTCTGGTATCTCTTGACCTCCTCGTAGAAGAGCTCAAGGTCTTCCAAACGACTACCCGAAATGGGCTCCTGCGCCATGTCGCACCCCCTTCAGCCTCGGTAGCGGAAGGCTAGCACCGGCAATGGGGCCGGTCAAGGCGCGGGCAAAACTGTGAACGGCTATACGCCGGGCACTGAGCTATTGGCGTCCTCAGCGGGACTCACCGTAAAGTCCAGCACTTGGGTCACCGCACCCTCCTGTTCAGTCTCTCCATAGACTCCGGTAGCGACTACCACATCCCCGGCCCCTGTAATGAAGATGGGGCTGACTTCGCCAACGACCCAGTCGTTCACGGTCAGGGACAACCTGAGGCCGACCACCTTCACTTCAATTTCGTTGATCTCCCCTGCACCCTGCCGCATGAGGGGACCTTCTTCCTGCCGCTCCAGAACGTTTGCGGGCCCCCTGTTGCCAAGGTCGTTGCCAATTGGCGGCAGCTCGGAGGTTAGGCCGAGTTCCACGAACTCATAGGACGCTATTCCGGTAACCCAACCGTCGCTGTGAAGGACACAAGCGAATGCTTTGCCGTCGGTGTCGTCTGGGACGCGGACGAAGATACCGAAGCTGAAGGGGTGTTCCGAGGCGTCGTACGGATTGACAAAGCGCGCAGTGACGACGGCATCAGCTACGGAGACGCCAGTGGAGAAGTACTCAAAGGTCCCGTTATCGGGATCATGCTCAAGTTCGATGTTCATGGGGCCGAATGTGCCCGATGGTGTAGGCACTGGCGTGGGCGTCGGCGTAGAAGCCGGGGTTGGCGTGGACGTGGGCGTGACCACAATCACGACGGGGCGGGGAGTCGACGTCGGCACCGGTGTTGGCGCGGGCGTTGGAGGGGGCGCCTGTGTCGGAACAGGAGCAGCCGTCGGAATTGGAACCGCGGTGGGCGATGGCCTTGGTGTAATCGTGGGAAAGGCGGCGACGGTGGCTGCAATACCGGCCTCGACGGTTGCGTCGAGGTTGGGCGTCGCGGTGGCAGTGGCAGTGGGCAGAAGCGCCCGTACCGTCGCCTCGACGTCCGGGGCGGGTTCAACGTCCGAGGTACAGGCAAGGGAAAGTAGCGCCATGGCCAAAAGCAACTGGAACGCAACCTTGTAGGCCGTTGAGCGCATCGATGGCTCCAAACTAGAAGGATTTGCCCGGCAAACATTGGGACTCGCTGGGTCCAGCGGGTAGAAAAGAGCGCAAGAATCACTTGTCCCGAGGAAGCCGTATTACGGCGTGCCCACGACAGGTAAAGACACTATTGCCCACCAGCACCAATGTGTCAAGAAGCCATTTGGCGCATTATTTCCACAAATATCGCCATTTCATGCGCGGGAACTGCCCGCCCTGCTATACTGCACGCGTCACTTTGACCACCGCGCCATGGGGGCGGAAGATGAAGCGCGCGCACCAGTTTTTCGGGCGGCTGCTCCTGGCTTCGGGAGCGTTCATGCTGTTCCTGATCATCACGGACTTCACAGGGCCGGAGTTCCCTCTGTGGTTGAAAAACTGGACCTTCGCGGTCTTCGGGCTGGCGCTAGCCGGATTCGCGTTTACGTACAAGCGATGGATGCCGGAGGATCCGCCCTCAGGCCAGCCCGGCCCACCGGACAGGAGCAACCGCAACGAGTAAGGAGGCGCCATGCTGACCCGCGACGAGAACGAGCTCATCACGCAGTCTGGGCTAGGGACACCGCTAGGCGAGATGATGCGGCTGTACTGGATCCCGGCCTTCTATACGCACGAGATTCGCGAGACCGACGGCACGCCGCTTCGGCTGAAGTTACTAGGCGAGGACCTGGTGGCATTCCGGGACTCGAACGGCGAAGTCGGCATCATGGAGGAATTCTGCCCGCACCGGGGGGCGTCGCTGGCGCTGGCGCGGAACGAGGAGTGCGGGCTGACGTGCATCTACCATGGATGGAAATTCGACGTACACGGGAACTGCGTTGACATGCCGTCGGAGCCGGGAGAGTCCAACTTCAAGGACAAGGTGAAGGCGCGCGCGTTCGCGACGCGCGAGGTGGCGGGGATCGTCTGGTGTTACATGGGCACGAGCGCGAAGCTGCCGCCATTCCCATCGTTCCAGTGGACGCAGGTGCCGGAGGACCACCTGAGCGCGATCAAGACGCTGCAAGAGTGCAACTTCCTTCAAGGGCTGGAGGGAGGCATCGACTCCTCGCACGCCTCTTTCCTGCACCGCTCGTTCGGCGGGGTGCGGACGGGCTGGGGGAACCCGGTCAACGGGCTAATTATGGCGGACACGGCGCCGAAGCTAGAGGTGGAATACACATCGTACGGCTATCGGTACGCGGCAGTCCGGCAGGCGGGCGCCGGACAGGAGTACGTGCGGATGACGCCGTATATCCTGCCGTTCTACAGCTACATACCGGGGCCGCCTGACCGCACCAATGGATTCTCCATCTGGGTGCCAAGGGACGACCACTCTTGTTGGCAGTGGGAGATTGGCTTCAACGAGCAGCGGGCATTCACGGCGCAGGAGCGGCACGATCGGCGGGAGCAGTTCGGGTTCCACGACCTAGAGGACGGGTACCGCAAGGCGCGGAACCGGGACAATTGGTATTTGCAGGACCGGGAGGCGATGAAGTCGCGTGGGTTCTCCGGGATCTTCGGCACTCGGACGCAGGACCACGCGGTGCAGGAGAGCATGGGCACGATCTACGACCGCACTCGCGAACACCTGGGCACGAGCGACCGGGCGATCATCGCGATGCGGAGGCTGCTATCGGAGTCCGTGAGGAACTTCCAGGAGGGCATCATGCCGCCGGGGCTGGACCCGGCCATCCCGTACGAGCTTATCCGGGGCGACGACTTCGTTAAGCCTGCAGACATCACATGGCAAGAAGCCCGACCGCTGGATCCTGGCCACGCGCTGGTGCGGTAGGGGCCACTAAGGGCAACCCGATAGCGACTCACCTGGAGGATGGCAATGGCCAAGAAGGGCTTTAGAGTAATCGACGCCGAGCCCCACATGGAGGAGCCGCTGGAGATGTGGATCGAGCGGCTGCCGGAGCCATTCAGATCGCGGACACACATCGTGCGGCCGGAGAATGGCGGGTTCCTGGAGGGCAGTGGCGGGCGGCTCGCCCTGGACGGGGTCGAGAGACCAAAGATGGCGCCAAACCCGCTGGTCCGGCGACGGAGCCAGCGGCGGGTTGCGGAGAACCCAGGGCTGATGAAGGTGCAGCAGGACCCGTCGCCTGACACGTTTCTCGAGGGATTCAACATCGAGGGGATCGACATTGGTGTGTTCATGCCGACGGTCGCAATGGGGCTAGTGCGCTACGACGACTTGGACCCTGAGCACGCCCTCGCTCTGTGCCAGGTCTACAACGACTACACGGCAGAGTTCTGCAGCGCACACCCAGACAGGTTCAAGTTCTGGGCGTGGGTGCCGCCGCAAGACGCTAAGCTTGCCGCGGGGGAGGCCCGGCGCGCCGTCGAAGAGCTGGGGGCGGTGGCTGTCGCGATGACGGGCGGCGCGGTCAACGGCAACCTGCTGAGCGACGAGCACTTCGACCCGCTGTGGGTGGAGATGAACCGGCTGGGGACAGCATTCGGGATGCACGGGCCACCGGCCAACTACCTGCTGCGGGACAACTACAACCACCGCTACTGGGGCAAGCGGAACATGGAAGTCGTCGGCAACGCGATGGTGGGGCCCGTGCACGCGATGACTCAGCTCGCGGAGCTGACCATCGGCGGGGTGCTGGAGCGGTACCCGAATCTGAAGCCGGTGTTCATGGAGGTCAACGCAAGCTGGCTGCCGTGGTTCCTCTGGAGACTGGATGACAAGTGGGAGACCCACGCGCCGGACATGGACATCGAGCTCTCGATGCTGCCGAGCGAGTACTTCCGACGGCAGGGCTACTGCGTGGTCGAGCCGGAGGAGGGGCCGATCCAGTACGCGATCGACTTCATGGGGGCAGACCGGCTGCTATTCTCAACCGACTACCCGCACTCAGACTGCATCTTCCCGGAGGCGGTAAACACGTTCCTGGCACAGGAGCATATCCCGGACGACGCCAAGCGCAAGATCCTGTGGGACAACGGGGCCAAGCTCTTCGGCGTGGAAGCGCCGGTGGAAGCGGCAGCCGGCGGATAAGGGACGTAGGGTTTACGTGCCTGTTCACCTTGTACAGAGCCCAGGATGAACGGGCTGACGCGGCAACCAGCATGAGGAGGGGCGGAAACCTGAGGTTCCCGCCCCTCGCTATACTCCTGAACCTACGATATGCGCACGGCCTACTCCAACACCCCGACAGGCGATACCTCAAACTCGCCACTACGTAGCCAGACGCCGGCCGGCATGGCTGCGGGCAGGTAGCGGATGTCCACCACGACACTCTGACCGTCGGCGCTCAGGAAGCCGAGCTCCGTGCGGCCATCGGCCAAGCGACGGGAGCGAATTTTCCCAATGGGTTTGCCGCCCACCTCCACGTCGGTGCTGATGCGCCACTCGCCGACCGGGGCGGCGGCGGGCAGGTGGCGCGACGAGGGCAGAACCTGCTCGCCACCGGAAAGCTCCACGCCGTGCTCGATGCGGCCGTCATCGGTCAGCCGCGCGAGGATACGCAACTGCAGCGGCCGTGCAAGGTCGGTGGCCGGTCCGAGGCCAAGCAATTCCAGAACCTCGTCGCTGTCAGCAACGGCGAGACCACTCAGAAACTGTAGGGTCTCGTTGTCGGCGTTCCGGGCGGCGCACATTATGCTGTCGGTCAATACGCCGTATGCCGGCAACGCCGTCCGCATTTCAACGTCGAGGTTGAGCAGGGCATCTGTGTCCGCTGCGCCCGCCCCCTTCAAAGCGTTGCGCAGTGACGCCGCCGGATTCCGGCACGAGACCTGTTTCCTCAGATCGGCGAGCATTCCCTCAACGTCTGAGTCCTGCCAGCCCAGCCCGGCAATGCGGGCAGCCCGCACGGCGTCGCCAGCAGCCACCGACAGCGCGACCATGCGCTCAACGTAGCCAAGCTGGGAATGAAGGGTGAGCGCCTCCGCGAAGGACAACGTGGCGCCAACATCCACGCGATCCTGCAGCGAACGCCATGAGGACCTGAGGGAGAGATACCGGCCTGCCGCCGCACCTGCGATGTCAAGCACCAAATCCTCGACGGTGTTCGGGTTGATCGCCTCTCCGGCGGCCAACGCGGAAGTGAGCCCCAATCCTGTGACGGCGTCTTCATACTGGCCGCCAAAGGACGCGAGCAACGTGTCCGACGCCGGGTTGGCCAAACTGAAGGCCTCAAGCGCTCCGGTCACCGACAGGCCGGATACGGCAGGGCGTTCAAAGATGCCCTCCAACAACTGCGTATGGACCCCCGCGGCGTACATCGCTTTCGCCTGCGTCACCGCGTCCACCTCCGCGTCCGGGTCGGCAAGGGAGGTGACTGAGGCCGTCACCATCCCTTGCTCGTCGGCTTCTGCTGAAACGCTGTACCCTTGACCTTCCACTCTGACCGTGACCGCATCGAACGTCGTGCCGCTCAGCACCATGAGGTTGTGCCACTGGCCGTGAAATCCCCGCTCCGCGTCGTTCCCGTCGTACGTGACGACGCCGACGAATATCCACGACGGACCATGGCTTCCAAGCGTTACCTCAAAGGGCGTCACCTCGTCTATCGCCACGCTTTCCAAGCTCGCCGTCTGTTCTCCCGTGTGGTAGGAGACACCGGCCTCCCAGTGTTCCTCCGTCGCGGCAATAGGGCCGATGCGCTCAAACACGCCCGGGCCAACCACGTAGACCAATGCGTTACCGCCTATGTCCGACAAGCCGCCACCACCCAGATTGCCTACGCGGTAGTTGACGGGAAAGGGCTGCCCGGCGACCACCCGCTCCGGCGTGTGGACCTCCTCGACCTTAAGGAGGAAGCTGTCCTGGTCCGCCCCCTCGTCCACGAGGTGCACGACGAGCGTGAATTCCGCCATGAGCGGCTGATAGTCGCGCTCCAAGTAGGTGGTCGCTTCCAGCAGGTAGGTCCCCGGCTGGAGGTAGCGCTCAATGCGGGAATTGCGTCGCTCACCGCCGTCGTCGTTTGCGGCAATGAGGCCGGCGGATGTCGAGATGAGGGAGAGCACGGGGTCGCCGTTCACCGACATCAGGTCCGCGCGAACACGGCCGGGCTGCGTCAGTTCGAACAGGTAGCTGTGGGCCGGGTGCTCAACGACAAATTGGGAGCCGCAGGTCTCGAGCGACCAGGAACTCGATGCAGTCAGATCGACTCCGGGCTGCAGGGGCCCCAGGTTGACCGGTCCACACCCGTTGACGCGGGAAATGGAGAGAGAGAAGTTGGCCGGGCCGCGACTGCGCCCTCCGACGGTGGTGGCCTCAACAAGGTAGGCGCCCGGAGTCAGGTCACGCTCGATGCGGGCGTCGAGGCCGGCGCCACCGTCATCGTTGTCGGTAAGGCGCCCCTCATCTTCGGCCAACAGGTAAAGGTAGGCATCCCCATCCCCGGAGGCCAAATCTATCCTGATCCGGCCACCCTCAACCACCTCGAATCGGTAGGAATGGGCATCGTTGTCCGACCTAAAGCGCGAATCGCAGTCCTCCGTCGTCCAGAGACCATCGACGTTCAGCCCGGAGTCCGCCCCAACGCCGAGGACGCCGAGGTCCGTGACGGGGCACGCCGCCCCCTCCTGAGCCACTACAGCGCCGGGGCCTCCAAGGACCAACACCGCGACGACGAGGGCGACGGCTGCGCATGCAATCGCCACGGCTCGCACAGGGTTCCGGGAAGACGGTATGACAACCGGGTTGACCAGGATTCGGGGCTCGTCAGGCATTGCGTCCTCCCGTAAAGCAAATCTGAGTCATCGGCTGCGGATGCCGCAGAACGCCGCTTGCGGAAGGCTGTCGGAAGACTGCCGGGGCAAGGGCCCTGCAATGAAAGCTGATTTCACAACGGCCTGCAAGGCATACATCTGTGTCACCGGGCGGGGGGCGCCCCCACGCGGAGGGTGCGGCGAACCCAATCAGGTAGACTGTGCGCAGCATCCGTATTCTGCCGCTCCCTTTGGGCGCAGGGTGCGGTCAGGAGGGCGGTTTGCACAGGCAACTGGAATTGGCGGGGTGGTTGCTGTGGCTGGTTGGCGTCGGGTTCTTCACCGTGTCGGGGCTGCGCAGCGGCGATGTGTGGACGGTCATCGGCTCCGTGCTGTTCGGGATTGGAATCGTGTGCTTGCTGATTCCGATGATGCGTCGGAAGGGCGGATAGCGGTCGCTACGCTCGCTCTTCCAACTCCGCTTGCGCGGCGGCCAGGTCCTCGGGCGTGTCCATGTCTCGGAACGAGCGCTCTCCAGGGTCGAGCCCGTGCACCTCATCCACGGTGAGCAGGTCCACCTTCATAGACGTCGTGAGGTCGCGCATGGCGGCGCGGCCGCCCTCGAGCAGCGCGGCGATGGTGGGCGCGAGGACAGTGGGGTAGACGCCGGGCATGGGTTGCGGACCGTCGGCCGTCTCGGGGAGCACCTGGGCGTCCGGGCGACGGCGCTCGATTAGGGCCTCGAAGAGCGCGGTCGACAGGAAGGGGGCGTCGCAGGCGACGGCGAGGGCGTAGGACGTAGGGCATGCGAGGAGGCCGCTGTATAGGCCCATGAGGGGGCCGCGGCCGGGCTCGGCGTCGGGGACGGTCTGCAGGCCGAGGAAGGACATGGACTCGGCGTCATTGGTGACGATGAGGACGCCGGCGACGAGGGGATCGACTGCGGCGACCACATGCTCGATGAGGGTGCGGCCGCCGAGCCGCAGGAGGGGCTTGGGCGCGCCCATTGCTCGGTTGCCTTCGCGCATCCGGCGGCCCGCTCCACCCGCAAGGATGATTGCGGTTACGTCAAAGTGGCGGGGCACGGCTAGGCTCCGTTGGTCTGAGGCCTCCATGTGACGATGGCGGTCCGTCGTGGCTTGACACCACGTACGATGATGCCCGCATCCGTGTGCTCGAGCAGCTCGTCGGCGGCGGCGCGGAGGCGCTCGTCGGCCTCGGTGCCGTGCTCGACGCCAAGCCGGCGACGGAGCTGGTCGAGGGCCTCGCCGCCATCGTTGTCGAGCACGGAGGGCTCGGCGGCGAGCATCGAGACGTCGGGGTAGATGTCGAGAGCCCAGAGGAGACTGAGGACATCGGGCAGGCCTGGGAGGGGCGTTGGGGCTGAGCCGTGGACGCGCTCGTAGAAGGGGATCTCCAGCGCGCCGGGGGTCTCCATCATCTCGACGACGGCGACGCGGCCGGCGGCGTGGCGCTGCAGCTTGGCGACGAAAGGGGCAGCGTCCGCTACGTGGTGGAGGACGAGGGAGCAGAGCACCATGTCGGCGGAGGGGGCTTCGGCGTCCTCCCAAGACTCGTTGATGACGGTGATATTCGACAGACCGGCATCGGCGGCGCGAGACTGCAGCGTCTCGCAGGAATCGGCGGAGGGCTCCACGACGGTGACGTGCGCGGCGCGGGTGGCCAGGGGAAGGGCGAAGCGGCCAGCGCCCCCGCCGACGTCGAGGACTGTGGCGCCGTCGGTGAGGGAGGCGTGCAGGGCATTCAGGACGGGGTCATCGGTACGGTAAACATCAAGGGGGCGGTTGGAGTAGGTGAAGCCGCCGCGGCCGCCGGGGACGTGACCGTGGCCTCCGTGGCCATGGCCGTGACCGCTGTGGCCGCCGCGAAGGGCGGAAGCTTCGCGCTCGTGGGCAAGGAGTCTCTCTCGCCAGGCGTCGATGACCGAGTCCATGTTGGTGCTCCTTCTCGTGGATTGCTTCCGGAGATTGTAGAGGTAAAGGCGGGGGATGCACAAACGGGTGCGGACGGAGCGGTTATGGCGCGCGAATGAGGGATGGGCTATGATTCCCGAAAACGGGGTATGTGGAGGTTTGGTATGGCTGAATACTCTATGGACGCATTCATCGAGGACGTGCGGAAGGTCTTTGCGGAGACCGATGACGCCAAGGCGCAGGCGCAGGCGGTGTGCGGGCACATGACGAAGCTGCTGCAGGTGCCAAACCTACTCGACGGAAAACTGGAGATCCCGGAGACGGGCACCGCAACGGCGAGCCTCTACCAGGACGAGGACTACGGTCACCCGGCCCCGGGCTTCTGGCTGATGTGCAACGCACAGACCCCGAGCGGCGCCACAGCCGGCGTAACCCCGCATGACCACGGCGCATCGTGGGTGGTGTACGGGGTGTACGAGGGAGCGATCCAACAGTCGACGTGGCGGTGGGGCTTCCACGAGCCGGACCGCACCGTCCCGCACTTCGAGCAGTCGGCGGAATGGGTGCAGAACCAGGGCGAGGTGGCCTACTTCCTGCCCGGCGTCATCCACGCGCAGAAGAACGTGTTCGACGGGACGTCGGTTGTCGTGCGGCTGGAGGGGCAGAAGCTGACCGGCGTGATCCGGCACCGCTACGACGCAGAGACCGGCGCGGCCACACTGTACGGGTAGACACGAGCAGGCGAGAGCGTAGGCGTGAACGAAGGCGATCCCACACCCGTGGCGCGGCGCGGGGACGGCGAGCCGCTCTGGGAGTTCGCAAGCGCGCACGGGATCGACCGCCGCCAATTCCTGCGACTGATGCTGGCAGGGGGCGCCGCGGCGGTGCTCGCCGCTTGCGTCGGGACGGAGACGTCCTCCAGCCGCCCCGATGCCTCTTCGACGCTGCCGGCCGCCGAGCCGGCCTCGGACTACCCTTTCTTCAAGGACCCAGCACCGTTCATCATGCGCGACGACAAGGGACTGGAGGCGCGCATGGAGAACATGCAGGGCCTCATCACGCCCAACAACCACTTCTTCGTCCGCAACAACGCGCCCTCGAGCCTCGACCTGGACGCCTCGGACTGGCGACTGGTCGTCGAGGGCGACGGGGTGTCCGTACCGACCAAGCTGACGTACGACGAGGTCCGCAGCCTACCGAGCCACACGCTAATCTCGTACCTGGAGTGTGCGGGGAACCACCGTGCGATGTTCGGCATCCTCAAGGGGCGGGAATCGTCCGGGACGCAGTGGATGACAGGGGCCGTCGGGAACGGCGAGTGGGTCGGAGCGCGGCTCTCGGACGTGCTGACGCTGGCGGGCATCAGGGACGACGCGGTTAGCGTGATGCTCGTCGGGCTGGACACGGAGGCGCCGGAGGGGGGCTTCCGGTTCGTGCTGCCGGTCGAGAAGGCGATGGACCCCGACACACTGCTGGCGTACTCGCTCAACGGAGAGGCGCTGCCGAGAGACCACGGCTTCCCCGTGCGCGCCGTTGTGCCGGGATGGGTGGGCAGCTCGCACATCAAGTGGCTCGGACGCATACTCGTGTCCTCAGAACAGCTCTGGACGCGGAACAACACGACGTCATACACGCTCATCGGCGACGCGTACCCGCCGGTGGGAGAGTCGGAAGGGCAACCGGTGACGGAACAGGCGATCAAGAGCGCGCTCGCGTTGCCGTGGCCGGCGGAGCTGGCGGCGGGGCGGCGACGCATCCACGGGTACGCACACTCGCCGGCGGGGCCGATCACCCGCGTCGAGTGGAGCGTCGACGGCGGGGCGACGTGGGCCGAGGCGACGGTGTCGGCGACGCAGCCGGACTACTCGTGGGCGCGGTTCGAGTTCGCGTGGGACGCACCGCCGGGGGAGTGGACGGTGATGACGCGGGCGACGGACGCCTCGGGAGACACGCAGCCAGAGACGGTGCCGTTCAACGAGAAGGGGTACCTGTTCAACCAGCCCGTGCCGCACCCGGTGCGGGTGCGGTAGGGAATGTGGCGGCACCGAGATTCCAGAGCGCCCAGGACATTCCCCACCCCAATGCACACAATTCACATCATGCCGGTGGTGTGAGCTCGACATTGTGGCATAATGAGGCGAAATTCTGAGACCGCCAGGGTCCGTTGCAATCGGGCAGGGGCGGCTTAGGAGGGGACGATGCTTTCACAACGAGACAACGAGACGCTTTGCCGAGTGGGGCCGGGGACGCCGATGGGCGAGCTGTTCCGGCGGTTCTGGCTGCCGGCGCTGCTGTCGTCGGAGCTACCGGAGCCGGACTGCGCACCCGTGCGGCTGAGGCTGCTCGGGGAGAACCTGGTCGCGTTCCGGGACAGCGAGGGCCGGGTGGGGGTCGTCGACAACTTCTGCCCGCACCGGCGCGCGAGCCTGTTCTTCGGTAGGAACGAGGAGGGCGGGCTGCGGTGCGTGTACCACGGGTGGAAGTTCGACGTGAACGGGGACTGCGTCGACATGCCGTCGGAGCCTGCGGAGAGCAACTTCAAGGACAAGGTGAAGATCCGGTCGTACGCGGCGGAGGACTTTGGCGACGTAATCTGGATCTACATGGGGCCGCCGGAGCTGAAGCAGCCGCTGCCGCAGTTCGAGTGGGCGCGGGTGCCGTCGAACCAGCGGCGGGTGCAACGGTGGATCCAGGACTGCAACTACATGCAGGCGCTGGAGGGCGACCTGGACTCGACGCACGTGTCCTTCCTGCACCGATGGATGGACCCGGACCAAGCGACGCCGTGGGACCCGGAGCAGCGGCAGCGACGGCGCACGACGGCCGGCGGGCAGGCGCTCCTGTACCGGGAGGGCGCGCCCCGGTTCTCGGTGAAAGAGACGGACTTCGGGATGGTGTACGGCGCGCGTCGGCCGGCGGGAGAGGACCAGTACTACTGGCGGGTCACCAACTACTTCATGCCCGTCTACACGATGCCGCCCCAGCCGACGAGCTGGTTCGGGCACGCTTGGGTGCCGGTGGACGATACACACATGTCCTGCCTCGCGTTCGCGTGGAACCCCAACGAGCCGCTGAACCAGCCAACGGGCAGCACGACGGGGAACATCCAGCTGGAGCGGGTGGCGATGCCCTTCGAGGACGGCTTCATCATCGACACGTGGCGGGACCAGCGGCAGGCCACCAACGACTACGGCATCGACCGGCAGCTGCAGAAGACGGGGAACTACACAGGCATCGGGCCGCAGCGGACGCAGGACGTCATGGTCAACGAGACGCAGGGCGGCATGTCGGACCGGACGAAGGAGCACCTGGGGACGACGGACCTGGCGATCATCGCGGCGCGGCGGATGCTGCTGCGGATGGCGCGGGAGCTCCAGGAGGGCGTCGAGCCAACTGCGGCGCAGCAAGGCGACCTGTACCACGTGCGGGCCATCGACGTCGTGACGGAGGAGTCGACGCTGCCGGGGGTGCTTGAGAAGCACGTGGACATCGCGACGGCGACGGTGTAGGGAGGCTACATAGCGGTTGACAGGGCCGCCCCGCTTGTCCTCTGGGACGGGCGGGGCGGTTTCTCTATTTCAGGGCGTAGACGCCCTCTCCGGTGGTGACGCGGTTCTCTGACAGGAGCTTGTCGAGGTGGCTCTGGACTTGCTCTGCGGCTATGGCGAGACGGGCCTCCGGGATGTCGGTGTAGAGGGCGTCACGGATCTGGAGGACCGTGCTGGGGCCGAGGGCGAGCTGGGAGAGGACCTGCTCCTCGCGCTGGCGGCGGTGCTCTATGAGCTCCTCCATCCTCGCGACGGGGTCGATTACGGGGCCGCCGTGGCCGGGGTAGATGACGCGGGGATCGAGCTCGCGGAGGGCGGCGACGGACTGGACGTAGAGGCGGAGGTC
>CAZCPU010000002.1:51982-53799 GCA_964499855.1 uncultured Dehalococcoidia bacterium
TCGAGGCGGTGGCAGAGGATGGGGGCGCCGGTGTCGCGCTTGAGGCGGACGGCGCCGCCGGCGTGGTCGCGGTGGCGGTGGGTGACGAGGATGCCCATGATGGGCGGGCCGCCAACCTGCCGAATGTAGGCCATGCGAGCGGCGTGGTCGTCGTCCTCGTCGTAGCCGGAGTCGATGAGCATGGCGGCCCGGTGGCCCTGCACGAGGTAGACGTTGGGCGACGGGATGCCGAAGGGCTGCCGCCCGTGGGTCATCTGGTGGATGCCGTGTTCAACCTCCACGGCTACTCCCGGCGTGGGGCGGACTCAGGGGTGGTGCCGTAGAGCGTGCGGATGACGGCCTGAATCTCCTTGGCGGCCTCGACGCCCTGGCGCGCGCCTACGAGGTAGTGGGCGTTGTAGACGTGGTCACGGGCGTCCCGGAGGCGCTGGGTCATCTCCTTGGACTCATTGCCGCGGAGGGCGAAATTCACCTGGGCGTCGGCCTCACGCCAGACGAGGTTCATCTCGATCTCGCGGGTGAAGTACTCATCCTCGCCCTCGCTCGAGGCGAGGCGGCCGATGAAGTCGAGGAGGGTGTCCGCCGCGAGGTCCTCGATCACGGCGATGGGGTCCGTGTCATACCAGCTGAAGTAGATGCCGCCCATAATGCCCTCTCTTCCGATGTGCGCCAGTGTACCAGAGCAACGCCAACGGCGTTCAATCCGTCCTGTTAAGCGACTCGACGGCGCGGCGGTGGTTGGCGAGGAGGCTGGACACCCGCGCCGGGTCAGTGCGCCCCCAGCCGCACTCGGTGGCTACGGAGAAAGCGGGGGCGAATTCCCGAACGGCAGCGATGCGCGCGGCGTCGCCCACGGCATCGTCGTAGTGCAAGAGACCGAGGACCAACTCGGCTCCGTCGGGCAGGGCCAGGTCTCGCAGGGACTGCAGGTAGGCGTTGCCGGGGCGATCGTCGGCCACGGGGATGTGTAGGAAGTCGAGGCGGCGCGCGAGGCGGGAGGAAAGGCCGTTGCCGATCTCGACCAGGACCGCCATGTCCGTTGGCATCACCAGGTGGGCATCAGCCGGCGAGCCGTAACAGAGGTGGTAGCCCATCTCCACGGACTCCGGGACCCTTCCGCCCAGCCTGGCCAGCAAGTCAAAGACCTGCTCCTTGTAGTCCAACGGCCGGTGCGAAAAGTAGCCCTCAAATAGGAGGACCTCCTGACAGACATCCCACTGGATGGACAGTTGGTCATGCGGGATGGCGGCGAGGATACCGTCAAGGGCCTCCAACAGCGCGCGCTCATAGGCGGGCATGAAGGCGTCACGAGACGCGGGGCTGACGTACATGTAGCCCAGGGACATGGGCGTGGGAAGGCAGACCTGAAAGCGGGAGCCGGGGGCGATCACGCCTTCGTCGCGCAGGCGGGCGTAGACGGCGTAGGAGGCGGCTGCAGCCTCGGCATAGCCGGTTTCAAACCGCACGGAACGGGGGTCGGCAGACGGCTTGAGGCGGAGGTAGGAGGTCTCCCGCAGGAGCACGCCGTCCCACTGGTAGACCCTGTTGGGGCCGGCGTCCGGGTCCTCCTCCATGTCCGGGTGGGCCATCAGCATTTCGCGTTGAAACCATATCCAGCGACGGCGCTCGCCGGTCTCACCGTCCGGGATGCGACGGAGGTGGGGGCCGAGCTCGGCGCAGACGGTGCGGAAGACCGACTCGGTGTCGGCGAGCGGCACGGAGCCGACGAGGTGGGCGAACGCTGCGCGGGCGGTCATGGTGAGGACAACCCCCATGTGGCGACGAGTAGCGGTAAGCATAGCGGAAAGCCAAGGGTT
>CAZCPU010000003.1:0-4242 GCA_964499855.1 uncultured Dehalococcoidia bacterium
ACGTTGGCCGGCGCGTCGACGTAATAGCCGTCGTTGTGGTAGACGTTGTGGAACACCGTCTTGTACTGCCGCTTCATCTCGAACCAAAAGGCCCGCGACGCGTCCGACCACGGGTCCTTGCCCTCGCCGTACACGATCATCGTCGGCGCGGTCACCCGGTCGATCTTGTTCTGCGATGACAACTCTATCCAGAGCTCCTCATTCTCCTCCAGCGGCCCGAACTCGTGCGCCTGCATCTTCTGGTGCCGGAGCTCCATCTCCCAGCGTAGTGCCGGCCAGTCCCCGTAGCCTGACATGGGCACGGCTGCCTGGAAGGCCTCGGGCGCGTTCGTGATCGCGTACATGCTCAGAATGCCCCCATAGCTCCGTCCGGTGATCCCCATATTGTTGGGGTCCACGTAGCTCAGCCCCCGCATGTACTCCGTCCCCGCGATGGCGTCGTCCAGGTCGCCGCGGCCCCAGTCCCGGTCGTTCGCCTCCTCGAAGGCCTTGCCGTAGCCCGTGCTGCCGCGAACGTTCGGCAACAGCACCACGTAGCCGCGCTGGACGAAGTACTGCACGTTCGGCTGCAGGTCGTCGAAGAACTGCAGCGTGGGCCCTCCGTGGATGTAGACGAGCCCTGGGTATTTCTTCGAGCGGTCCTTCGGGCTATACAGGTACGCGTGGATGGTGAAGCCGTCGGTGCTCTGGTACGAGATCTTCTCCGGCTCGATCAGCTTTTCCGCCGGCCCGCCCTCGCCGCACGCGTCGGTCAGCTGCCGAGCCGCGCCGTCCTCGACGTTCACGACCCACAGGTCGGCCGGCCTCGTCGGCGTGCCGTAGCGGAAGGCAATCTCCTTCCCGTCCGGCGACCACTTCAGGTTCGTGCACATGCCGATGCCGGGCGCAAATACCGCCCGCGACGTTCTGCTGCCGGCCTCGGCGACGCGCAGCTCCAGCGTCCCGTTGTTGTTCGCCGTGAACGCCACCTGCCGGCCCACCGGCGACCACACGGCGTTGTCCTGCTCGATGTCGCCGGGGTCGAGGGGCTCCGGTTCGCCGCCGCCGTCGATGGGCGCCGTCCAGATGTTGATGTAGCCGCTGCGCTGCGATCGGAAGAGAACGTCCTTGCCGTCTGAGGACACGGACGGCGCTCCAAACGTCTTGCCGTATGTGTAGTCGAAAAAGTCCGTGTCCGACACGACGACGCGCGCGTTGCCGCCGTCCCTGTCCATGATCATGACGTCGTGGTCTTCCCATGTCTCGTTGAGTCGCAGGTAAGCGATCTGCTCGCTGTTCGGCGTGAAGACCGGCATCACCGCGTTCAGCGGCCCGCCGGTGAGCTTCTGGTGTTTGCCCGATGGCACGTCCACCGTGTAGATGTCATATGACCCCGCGCGGCTGCAGGACACCGCGATGCACGAGCCGTCCGGCGACCACACCGCGGAGTGGATGAGTGCCCCAAGCCGCGAAAGCCTGAACTCCTCGTCCCCGTTCGACGGCCAGAGCCACAGCTCGTCCGTGCCCGTCTTTCGAGAGACGTACGACATGTACTCTCCCGTCGGCGACCACAGCGGCGCGCGGGTCGCGAGGAAGTTGACGTCGCCGATGTTGACGGTCAGCCGCACGGGGAACCCGCCCTCCGCCGGCACGCTCCAGAGGTTGGCCGGCCCGCCAAACGTTCCCACAAAGGCGATGCTCTTGCCGTCTGGCGCCCACTGCGGCGTCTCGGCGCCCACCACCGGGCGAATGGACAATATCTGGTCAATTGTTGGCCCCGACGTGCTTGTGTCAGCCATGAATCCCCCCTGATGCTCAGTTGGCACGGCGGAGGCTAGCACCGGCATTGACGGCGGTCAAACCGGTGTGGGTGTTGCCGGTCGCTGCCCTCCGCTATCCTGTTCCTGCGCCGTTCGCCCGATCGACGGGCGCGGCCGGCACGGGAGAGAGCGCATGAGCATCGATGCAGACCGCGCGCTGCAAATACTGGCCGACCTTGGCGGCCTGCCCGCCGTGTCTTACCACGAGGGGTTGGTCTCCGACTACGTCAATCGCGCAATCGACGGCCTCGGCCTCCACTCGAAGACCGACCAGTACGGCAACGTCATCGTGCGGGTTCAGGGGACGATCGCTGGCGTGCCGCCCATCGCATTCATGGCCCACATGGACCACCCCGGTTTCGAGGCCGTCGAGGTGCGCGAGGGCGCGCTCGTCGCCGAGGCCCGCGGCGGCGTCCCGCCTGTGTCGCTGACGGAGCCCGCAGCCGTCGAGATCGTCGAACGCTCCGGCGCGCGCCGCAAGGGACGCCTCGGCGGGCCGGTCGGCGCGCCGGAGGATCGGCGCGTGCTCGTGCACACGGAAGATGCTTCGACCGTGCCCCTTCCCGCGGCCGTCGTGTTTGACCTCGTCGACTTTGAACGGCGGGATGACCTCCTGCATATGCGCGCCGCCGACGACCTCGCCGGGTGCGGTGCCATACTCGCGGCGCTGCACGGCATCACGCAGTTGCCCGTGGAGGGCGATGTCTACGGTGTCTTCACGCGGGCAGAGGAGATCGGGCTCGTCGGTGCGCGGCTCATGGCCCAGGAGCACAGCCTGCCCAACGACTGCCTCGTCGTGTCGCTCGAGTCAAGCCGCGAGCTCCCTGGGGCCGTGCAGGGCTCGGGACCGGTGGTCCGCGTCGGCGACGCCACCTTCACCTTCAGCGCGGAGGCCGAGCAAGTGCTGCATGTCGCCAGGCGCAGCCTGCTCGAGCGCGATCCCGGCGCGAAGGTGCAGCGGCAGTTGATGAGTGGCGGCACGTGCGAGGCGAGCGGGTTCGCGGCGTTCGGTTACGCGACGACGGGCATCGCCTTCCCTCTCGGCAACTACCACAACGCGACGCCTGAGGGCGGCATCGGATCGGAGTACATCCACATGGACGACTATCTGACAGGCGTTCGCCTCGTGGAAGAGGCTGCGCGCAGCGTCAGGCTCCGAAGGACCTCGCCCGCTTGGACAAGGCTCGCCGCTGTGCCCGCCGGTCCGCAGGCGCGGCTGCGCCGGACCGCCTCGCCGGCCGCTAGGCTAGCCGACGCTGACTGAGAGGCAGGTCACCGTGCGGTTCACGCCGCCGATGGTGTGGATCCTGTCCGTAACGACCTCGCCCACGGAGTTGAGGTCGTTTGCCGAGACTACCGCAATAATGTCGTAAGGGCCCGTGACCGCATCGACGGCCACCATGCCCGCAACACCCGAAAGCGAATTCATGACGTCGCGCGTCTTGCCCACCGCAGTCTCTATCAATACGTATGCCTTGGTTGCCATCAGTCAACCTCCCTGGTGATGTGGGGATGGCCTTGCCGCCGTCGCAATTTGGCTGAAGAGCCCTGATTTCAGGCGCCTAATTCTAGGATTGGGCAATCTGCATGTCAACCAAGTTTCGTTTGACACTGGTTTTGTGCCCCACGTAGAATGGCCGCAGCCGTAACGCAAGGGAGGGCACGCCGTGCCGGAGTTGGGTACGATCGAGACGCTGGGCGCCGCCGTTGAAGAATACGTCGGCGGACGGAAGAACGGTTCAGAACTCAGGCAGGCATTGGCGCGGTTCCTCCGGTGGTTCGGCGACGACCGCATCGTCACCTCCCTCACCCCCGCTGACCTCGAGGCCTTTTCGCTGGAAGCCTCCGCCGAGACGCTCGGCGGCAGCGAGCGCATCAAGGCCGTCCGCGACTTCCTCCAGTACGCCAGGAAGGTGGGCATCGTCGAGGCCAACCTGTCGCAGCACGTGAAGCTGCGCAGGCCGTCGAAGCAGTCCCGCACCAGGACGGCCCGCCCCGGCGCCCAGGAGCCGGAGGTCGTGCAGCTCACGGCCGAGGGCCATGCCGAGCTTCTCCGGCTCGTCGACTACCTGAAGGACGAGCTTGCCAGCAACGCCAAGGAGATCCAGCGGGCCGCGGCAGACAAGGACGTGCGGGAGAACGCGCCGCTAGAGGCCGCCCGCGAGTACCAGGGTCAGCTCACGGCCCGGCTCCGCGTCACCGAAGACACCCTCTCGAAGGCGCGGATCCTCGACAAGAGTGAAGGCGACGGCCAGGAGATCCGCCACGGCAGCACCTTCAAGCTGAAGGACATCGTCTCAGGTACGGAGCTTGAGTGGACCATCGTCGACCCGCGGGAGGCCGACCTCATGGCCCGCAAGATTTCCACGAGCTCTCCCGTCGGCGAGGCCGTCCTCGGCAAGCGCATCGGCGACGAGATCGAGGTAACCGCGCCCAAGGGCGT
>CAZCPU010000003.1:4342-14439 GCA_964499855.1 uncultured Dehalococcoidia bacterium
CTCTCAAAGACCGCCCCTAGCTTCCCCGCCGCTCTTGCCCTCGCGCCTCGCCCCACCACTTCGCAACCCGCTGCGCCACCTCGCTCTCGTACCCCTGTCCGGATGGCTCGTAGTAGCGGTGTCCCTTCAGTCGCTCCGGAAGGTTCTGCATCTTCGCAAAATGCTCCGGGTAGTCGTGCGCGTACTTGTAGCCCTCGCCGTATCCCTGCCGCCGCATAAGCCCGGTGACCGCGTTCCGAAGGTGCAGGGGTATCGGCAGCCCGCCGTGCTCCCGCACGTCCTCCCGCGCCCTGCCCAGCGCCGCGTACGCCGAGTTCGATTTGGGCGCCGTCGCCAGGTATATCGTGGCCTCCGCCAGCGGGATCGCGCCCTCCGGCAGGCCGATGAAGTGCACGGCCTGCTGCGCCGCGACGGCGACTGGCAGCGCGCCCGGGTCCGCCATGCCGATGTCCTCCGCCGCGAGGATGATGATGCGCCGCGCGATGAACAGCGGGTCCTCGCCCGCGTCGAGCATCCGCACCAGCCAGTAGACCGCCGCGTCCGGGTCTGAGCCTCGCACCGATTTGATGTAGGCGGAGATGGTGTCGTAGTGCTGGTCGCCGGCCTTGTCGTAGTGCAGCGCGCGGTGCTGTAGCGCGTCCTCCACCGTCGAGAACGTCACGGTCCGCACGCCGTCCGCGCCGGGCTGCGTAACGAGCGCCGCGAGCTCGAGGCAGTTCAACGCCGTCCGGGCGTCGCCGCTGGCCGCGTCGATGAGCACCTGCCGGGCGTCCCCCTCCAGCGCGTAGGTGTGCTTGCCGAGACCCCGCTCTGCATCGGTCAACGCATGGTCCAGTATGGCGCCGATGTGCTCGTCGGTGAGCTGTCCCAGCGTGTACACCATCGAGCGCGAGAGCAGCGGCGCGATCACCTCGAATGACGGGTTCTCCGTCGTCGCGCCGATGAACGTCACCGTCCCCGCCTCGACGTGCGGCAGGATGACGTCCTGCTGCGCCTTGTTGAAACGGTGGATCTCGTCCACGAAGAGGATCGTTCGCTGCCCGTTCAACGCGAGCCGTTCCCGCGCCGACTCGACGGCCCGGCGGAGGTCGGCCACGCCCGCCGTGACGGCGGAAACCGTCTCGAAGTGCGCGTTCGTGCGCGCCGCAATGAGGTTGGCGAGCGTCGTCTTGCCCGACCCCGGCGGGCCCCACAGCAGCATGGAAGGCGCCTGGTCGGCCTCTATTGCCCGTCGCAGGACCCGGTTGGGGCCCGTGAGGTGCTCCTGGCCCACAAACTCGTCGAATGTCCGTGGCCGCATGCGCGCCGCGAGTGGGGCATCGGCGTCCCCGCGCTGCTGCATCGCGTAGGCAAAGAGGTCAGTCACGGTCCACGCCCAGGGGATGAAGTGGTGAAAGTGTAGGCGCGTCGCATTCGCGCCGCAAGCTGCCACGCGTGCCGCCTGCCGGTGATGTGGTGCGCGGCGTCACGCAGGCGGGATATCGCCGCCCGAGCTGCACTGGCAATTCCCGTCGATTTCCTGCTTGAATGCGCTTGTTTGTAGTGATACTGTTCAATAGCGCTTATTGAGACTCAACTATGCAAAAGGAGGCTGGCATGACGTTTAACAAAGTGGCGGGGTGGTCTCTCGTTGTTGCCGTGGTGGTTGGGCTTGTTGCGTCATTGCTCACACCCGGGGGTCTGCTCACCGAGTCCGTCGACGCCGCCGACTTCGTGGCGGCGACCGACGTGCTCGCCGACAATGCCGCTCTCGGGCAGTACGCCACCTTCATCTTCGTCCTCAGCGTCGTGCTCTATTGGTTTGGCCTCAGCTCGTTGCAGCGGGCCTTCGCGGGCGGTTCCGTCATGGACCGCGTATCCAGCTTTGCCCTCAACATGTTCCTCGTCGGTTACGCGTTTCTCGTTGTCGAGCTCAGCATTCGGCACATCCTCATCCACGTCCTGGAGCACGGCATCGGGGCCGCTGTCGCGGACGAGCGTACCATGGCGACAACCCTCTTTGCGGCGGCGGGCGGCGTGCACTTTGCCTTCCTCTACGTCACCGCCATCGGCTCCGCGATTTTCGGGTGCGGCCTCGCTCGCCGGTGCGCCGCGATGAGCATCTACAAGCTGGCGGCATTGGGAATGTCCCTGGTGGGCGTGCTTCAGTTCATCGTGCTCGTCATTGCGGAGCACATTTCCGCCATAGATCTGCACGGCGCTATCGTTTTCAGCAATATCGTGCTGCTCTTCGGCTCCCTCTGCATCCTGGTCTTCGCCATCGGCATCATGCAGGGGCGCGAGGAGTTTGTCGGCGAGGAGGCGGCCGCCTAGGCGCCGTCGCCCTCCGCAGAACATAGGCGCGCGGCAGTCCGTCCGCTCCAGCGTTGGCGCGATCGGGCTGCCGCGTTCGCGTCGTCCCTGCGTCGGCCTACCCCCAGACGCGACGCGCCGTCTCCACGACCAGCTCCAGCTTGTGGCGCTGCTCCTCCTCGGAGAGCAGGTTGCCGTCGGCGACGGAGGCGAAGCCGCACTGCGGGCTCAGCGCTAGCTGGTCCAGCGGCGTGTGCTTCGACGCCTCGTCGATGCGGCGGAGCAGCTCCTCCTGGTCCTCCATCTCGCCCGTTTTGGTGGTGATCAACCCCAGCACGACGACCTTGCCCTTGGGCAGGTACTTGAGCGGCTCGAAGCTCCCGGCGCGTTCGCTGTCGAATTCCAGTAGGAATCGGTCGACGTGGAGCTCGTTGAAGAGGTGCTCCGCCATGCCGGCGTAGCCGCCGGTGCCCGCCCATCGGCTCCGCGAGTTTCCCCCGCAGACGTGCATGGCCAGCGTCAGCCCCTCGCGCTTCACCGCGTCGTACAGCGAGTTCTCCGCCTCGATGTCCGCCTGCAACGCCTGCTCCTTCGTCTTCCCGCCGAGGTCGACGGGGTACAGCGCGTAGTCGCCCAGGTAGCCCGTGAAACCCTCGTCCAGCTGGATGTATGTGACGCCCTCGTCGGCCAGCGCGACCATCTCGGCGCGGACGATGTCCAACACGTCCTTCTGGAACTCGGCGCGGTCCGCGTACACCTGGTCTGTGACGCCAACCTGGTACCCGCTGGCCGCGACGGACACCGGGCTGGGCATGGTGATCTTGAATGGCCCCGGCGAGTGCTCCCTCAGAAACGAGCTCTCGTCCCCCGTTAGGCGGCGCACCTGGCGGATCTTGGCCCCGGCCACGCGCGACAGGCTCGGCTCGTCCTCCTCGCTCCCGTCCAGGTTGTGCCAGTGCATCATGCGGTGTCCCTCGGTGAAGCCCTCCACGGCGTCGGCGAACCCCGACATCCACGCCAGCCGGCGCATCTCGCCGTCCGAGTAGATGCCGATTCCCACCTCGTGCTGCATCTGCAGGATGTCGATGATGGCCTCGTCCTCGATCGTCCGCAGCTCCTCCTCGCTGATGACGCCCTCCGTGAAGGACAGGCGCGCGTCCAGCACGCTCGCGGGCCTCAAGAAGCTGCCTATCTGGTCATGCCTCAGTATGTCCGCCATGGTCTTCCCCCCATCCCATCCAATATTCGGCGCTAGCGCCCATTGAGCGCCGCGGCCACCGCCTGGACCAGCGCCGGGTCGTCGTCGAGCGACACCGTGCGCGGGTCGAGAAGCACGCGGTCGTCCTGCACCCGTGCGACGACGGGCGTCGCGCCCGTCCGCAGCCGTCGCGCCAGCTCCGGCGCGCCCCCGGGTACACCCGCGCCGTCGAGCGCGAGCAGGCACGTCGGCAGCGTCTCGCCGGGCAGGCTGCCTCCCCCCACGGTCGACTGCCCGGACACGACCTCTCCCCGGTGGCCCAGGGTGTGCGACCAGCCAATGGCACGCCCCTGCAGGTCCTCCATCGGGGTCGAGATCATCGCCCACACGGGCACCGTATCGGCGGCCTCTCCCTTGACGTAGTGCATGAGCGTTGCCGTCAGCGCCGCGAGGCTCAGCTTGTCGATGCGGAAGGCCCGCGCGAGCGGGTGGGCCGCCATGCGCCCGATGACCTCCGCGCTACCAACGGCCACCCCGCACTGCGGCCCGCCCAGCAGCTTGTCGCCGGAGAAGAGCGCTAGGTCCGCGCCCGCCGCCACGCTCTCCTGCGGCATCGGCTCGTGCGCCATGCCGTAGGCGGCGGTGTCCAGCAGGCAGCCGCTCCCAAGGTCGTGCAGCAGCGGCAGGCTGCGCCGGTGCGCCACCTCCGCCAGCTCCGCGATGGACGGTGCGCTGGTGAAGCCGACCACCTTGAAGTTGGATGCGTGGACGGACAGGATGGCCGCCGTCTCCTCCGTGACCGCCCGCTCGAAGTCGGCGGCGTACGTCCGGTTGGTCGTGCCCACCTCGACGAGCCTCGCGCCCGACTGTGCGAGGACGTCCGGCACGCGGAAGCCGCCGCCTATCTCGACCGCCTCGCCCCGTGACACGATGACCTCGCGACCCGACGCCATCGTCGCAAGGGCCAGCAGCACCGCGGCGGCGTTGTTGTTGACGACCAGGGCCGCCTCGGCGCCCGTGAGCTGCGTGAGCAACGCCTCCGCGTGTACGCGCCGCGACCCGCGTTCGCCGGCCGGGAGGTCGTACTCGAGGTCCGAGTAGCCCTCCGCAACGCGGCGGACGGCGGCGAGGGCGGCCGCGCTCAGCGGCGCGCGCCCGAGGTTGGTGTGGATGATGACGCCTGTCGCATTGATGACGCCCTGCGGCCGCAGCCGCGTGAACGTCTCCGCGCTTTCGACTACCGCCGCCGCAAGGGCCTCGGCGCTGGGGGCGTCCGCCCCGTTCCCGATGGCCGCTCGTGCCTCGTCAATCTGCCCGCGCACCAGGTCCGTGACCACCTCCCGCGGTAGCGTGGCCGTGAGCGCCTGGACCTCGGACGACTGCAGCAGCCGCTCGACGCTGGGGAGGTTCCGGTAAGCCTGCGTCATGCGAGATTGGCCCCCATTGCGCAACTGTAGAGATATTCGTAAGCGGAATCTCGCCGCGAGTATAGCAAGGCCGCAGTGAGGCTGTCAGCCTGCCCCGCCCGCCGAGGGTGGCATCGCAAGGGGCAGAGCGGTAGGCTATCCCGAGACATCTGTGACAGGAGACCGCGTATGGCCTACGTTCCGGCGGGCAGGAAAGCGTCCGACGTGCCGCCCGGCACGCTGAAGATTGCGATGGTGATGGGCACGTTCGTCCTGCTGGCTAACGTCGACGGCGAGATCTATGCGACGTCCAACCTGTGCCCCCACGCCGGGGCGGCGTTGAACTACGGCCGGCTGGATGGACCCGAGGTCGAGTGCGCGCTACACGGCGCCGTCTTCGACGTGACCGACGGCGAGGTCGTCGTCGGCCCGGCTCCCTATGGGCTGGACACCTTCCCCGTCAAGGTGGAGGACGGCGAGGTGCTCGTGGACCTGGGCTAGCCCGGCCCGCTATCCCTGGATCAGGTTGTCCGCGATTGCCTTGCCCCGCAGGTCGCCCTGGCCGGCGAGGTGCGTCGAGAGGGCCTCGACTGCGGCCGCGACCATCTCGGCCTGCACGCCGTCCGCCTCCTCCGTGAACTCCGCGGCGCGAACGAGGTCAGCCGCGTCGTCGCGGATCTTCGCGAACGCCCATTCCACCTGCTCCGCAACCTCGCTCAGCCCCTCGGGAAACGACTCTTGGGACGCGTTGGGGTTCTCGGGGTCGTAGCGGCCGCCGTGCCAGTGCCCGCGTGCCTGGTGGCAGTCGAAGCGGGCGATTTCCTGGTTGCGCACCTCTATGCCGACGGTCGGCCCGCCGCAGGGTATGCCCTGGATCCGGACGATGCGGATGGGCCAGACGTAGGCAGCCACCTGGCCATCCTCGGAGATGGGAATCCGCATTTCGTGGCCCAAGTATCGCTCGTTCGGTCGCTTGGTTGGCATGTCAGACCTCCTGTCCCGCCTCTTGCGGCAAAGATAGCACATGCGGAGGTTGGGCAACAGCGGTGACGGCCCTGCCATTTCGAGCTTGCCCCTCGCTTCCACCCAAAGGTACCGTGTCCCCATGGTTCGACTGGTCCTGCCGCGAGCGCGCGGCGATGGGAGACTCCCTGCAAGAAAAGGAAACAATTCAAATCGTAGCTGATGGCCCGGCAGCCGGATACACATTGTTTTCGAAACAATGGTCGCCTCAGCTATGGATTGAATTCAAACAATGTCGCGGCGCAGATAGCTTTGTTCCGAAAACAGTCCGGTTTGTCAGCTACGGCGCGCGGCTAACAATTCTCGGCCCTGGGGCTGGCGGCGTGGCGGCGAGCTACTCCGCCTCCTCGTCCTTGTCCTGCATCGAGCGCAGGACCTCGATCTCCTGCTTCAGGTCGGCCTGCTTGCGCGTGATGAAGAACGCGTAGGCGAAGAAGGCCACCCACGTGATCGCGAAGGCCGCGAAGAGGAATGGGAGAAAGTCCTCGCCGTCCGCGCCGAGGGCCGGGAGCATGAGCAGGAGGGCCGCCGCGAGGAGGCCGTTGCGCTTAGCCATAGGTGTATCGCATCCGTTCTACCTGGATTTCCTGCCGCCGCAGCTCCGTCCGCTCCACCATCAGCCACGCGAAGAGCGCCGTGAACGCCAGGATGCTGACAAGCCACGTGAGCTGCATGGCGGGCTCCAGCGCCGACTCCTCTGCCAGCGGTCCCAGCACCTTGTTCGGGTGCAGGTCCCGCCACCACCGCGCGGCCATGTAGACGATGGGAACGTCGATGAAGCCAATGATGCCGAGCACCGCGGCGTATCGCGCCGCTGTCTCTCCGGGTGGTGCGTAGGCTCGCAGCATGAGGTAGGCGGCGTAGAGGAACCAGAGGATCAGGGATGTCGTCAGCTGCGGCGACCACGACCACCAGACCCCCCATGCCGGCTTCGCCCACAGCATGCCCGTGATGAGCATGAGCGAGGTGAAAAGCACGCCGATCTCTGCCGCGGCGTAGGCGGCGTTGTCCATGCGCTCGCTCCCCTTCCACAGGTACCCGATGCTGCACACCGCAACGACGGCGAAGGCAAGGAAGCCCACGAGCGCCAGCGGCACATGCACGTAGAAGATGCGCTGCGAGATGCCCAGATTGATGTCGGTGGGCGCGTAGAAGAAGACCATCGCCAGCGCCGCCAGCATGAGGGCGCCGCTCAGTCCGAGCAAGGACAGGCGCAGGGTCATGGGAAGACGCTCCTTGTATCGGGGGCTATTCGTTCACGATGAACTCGAAGGTGGCGGCCGCGACGACGGCGAAGATCACGTCAAAGGCCGCGATGAGCCCGACCCAGTTGCCGTAGTCGGCGAAGGACTCGCCCGCGTAGATGGCCCTCGTTGCCTCGGCCGCAGCTATGATAACAGGCGCGGCTACGGGAAAGAAGAGCACGGGCAACAGGATCTCGCGGGCCCGCGTGTTGACGGCCATCGCGGCGAAGGCGGTGCCGACCGTCGCGAAGCCGAACGTCGCGAGGGCGATGACCAGCCAGAGCCCGGGCTCCACCAGCGGCAAATTGAACACGGCGGAGAATGCGGGGAGCATGATGATCTCGACGACCAGCATGAACAGGAACGCGCCCAGCATCTTGCCGAAATAGAGTAGGTCCCTGCCCACGGGGCTGAGGAGCAGTCCCTCGATCCCGCCCCGCTCCTTCTCCAGCGCGAAGGCGCGGTTGAGCCCCAGCATGCCCGCAAACGTAAACGCGACCCACAGCGCCCCCGGCGCAACGGCCTCGACAACGCCGGGGTTCGGGTCCAGGACGAAGCTGAAGATGACGATGACCAGCAGCGAGAACACGACGATAGGCGTCACAATCTCCCGCGTCCGGCTCTCGAGGAGCAGGTCCTTCCAGAGGACAGCGAGTATGGCCGCCCACCACGAGGCACCCGTAGGAGCAGACGGAAAGCGATGCTCACTCATGGCGGCCGTCCCGCAAGGTGCTCACAGCTGCGCCCCCGTGTGCTCGGCGTAGAGGCGGCGGAAGCCGTCAGCGTCCGAGGCGTCCGTAGGCGCGTCGTATGCGATGCGGCCGTTGTGGATGATGGCCGCGCGGTCGCCGATGCGGAGCCCCTGCTCCACGCCGTGCGTCGTCACGATGGCGCTGCCGCCCGCCTCCCGGTGCCGGGCCAACAGCTGCTCGAGGGCCGCCATCGCGTCCTGGTCGAGCCCCGTCTCGGGCTCGTCGAGCAGCAACAGCGGCGGGCCGTGCAGCGCCGCTCGGGCGAGGGCCGCGCGCTTCTGCATGCCGTTGGAGAGCGTCCGGACCCGTGCGTTCAACACCGCGTTGAGCCCGAGGGCGTCGGCCGCGCTTGCGGCCCGTTCGCCGCTCGATGAGCCGAGGCCGTACATGCGCGCGTAAAAGCGGAGGTTCTCGGCGACGGTGAGGTCGTCGTAGAGGAATGTCTGGTGCATCACCACACCCACGAGCTTCCGGACGTCGGGGCGGCGGTCCGCAACGTCGAGGCCCCCGACTCGAAGCGACCCGCCGCTCTGCCGCGTCAGCCCGGCGAGGGTGCGGAGGAGCGTCGTTTTGCCGGCCCCGTTGGGGCCAAAGAGAGTCAGGACGCTGCCCCAGCCAAGCTCGAGGTCGAGGCCTCGGAGCACCGGCCGTTGGCCGAAGCGCTTGGTCAGGCCGGCGGCGCTGACGGCCGGGTGGACGGACCCCACGCTAACCCGCCGAACCCTTGTGCGTGTGAGTGGGACAGGCCGCCGCGGAGCAGTTATGCAAGGGTTGTATGCAATCCGGGCCCGTCATATTCACTCCCTACGGGGCGGGGGGTTGCGCTCAGGTTCGCCCATAGTATAATTGGGGTTCGGCCTTACGGCCAAATCCACAAGGAGGGGCGGTGATTGAATGCGCTCGGAGTACACCTGATCTTGGAGCTACAGGAGTGCCGGCCAGACCTGCTGGACGACATCGACTTTGTCCAGCACACCCTTCTGGAAGCCGCTGAGACCACAGGTGCCACAATCATCGGAAACACGTTCCACAAGTTCTCGCCGCAAGGCGTAACCGGCGTGGTTGCCATCGCAGAGTCCCACCTTTGCATTCATACGTGGCCGGAGTATGGGTATGCCGCAGCAGACATCTTCACCTGCGGCGAAGGATTCAGCCCCCACGAAGCCGCTGCCATCATCGCAGACAAGTTCGAGTGCAAGTCTCCCGCCATCCAGCAACTTGCACGCGGCATGCTCAAGCAGCTGGCGGGCGCTTAGTCCTGGAATGCACGAGCGTTTATGTTAGGCGACCCCACCAAATGGTACATAGAGCGCATCACGCCTGACCTGGTCCAACTGACCAGCATCAAGGGCGTGGTGTTCTCGGGGAAAAGCAAATACCAGACCGTTGAGGTGCTCGAAAACGGGTGCTTTGGCCGCTGCCTTGTCCTCGACGGCAAGACGCAGTCTTCGCAGGCGGACGAGTTCATCTACCACGAGAGCTTGGTGCACCCTGTGATGCTGGCGCACCCGAACCCGGAGACGGTCTGCATCGCAGGCGGCGGGGAAGGCGCCACGGCCCGGGAAGCGCTTCGGCACAACACCGTGAAGCGGGCCGTGATGATCGACCTCGACGCCGAGGTCGTCGACCTGTGCCGCGAATACCTGCAGGGGCACCACCAGGGCGCCTTTGACGACCCCAGGCTGGACCTGCAGATCAACGACGCCTCGGCGTACCTGCAGGGCACCCCCGAGGGTTTCGACGTCATCCTGCTGGACCTCCCCGACCCGATGGAGGGCGGTCCGGCGTACATGCTCTACACCAAGAGCTTCTACGAGATGTTGAAGGGCAAGCTGAACCCCGGCGGGCTTCTCGTGACGCAGTCGGGCCCCGCCAGCGTTATCAACTACACCGAGGTCTTCACCGCCATCAACAAGACCCTCCGCGAGGTCTTCCCGACCGTCGTGCCGTACAGCGTGCACATGCAGTCGTTCGGCGAGACCTGGGGCTTCAACGTCGCCTCGCTGGGCCCGAACCCAGCCGACCTCACGGCCGCCGAGGTCGACTCCCGGATGGCCGCGCGGGGCATCGCGCCGCTGGACTTCTACGACGGCGTCATGCACTCGGCCCTCTTTGCGCTGCCCCCGTACATCCGCGCCGCCCTGGCGTCGGAGGAGCGTGTCATCACAGCGGAGAACCCCAT
>CAZCPU010000003.1:14539-18597 GCA_964499855.1 uncultured Dehalococcoidia bacterium
TTGGGACTCGCAACGCCACTCCTTCCCCTGTGGTAGACTGCTAGCAAGCCCTCGCAACTGCGGGGCGCATTCATCCCGAAAACACCGGAGTGCCGCCTGTGTCTGAACGCATCTTCATCGGAGTGGCGTGGCCCTATGCCAACGGCCCGCTCCACCTCGGTCAGATCGCGGGGGCCTACCTCCCCGCCGACATCTTCGCCCGCTACCACCGCCTCCGCGGCAACGACGTGCTCATGGTGTCCGGCACGGATCAGCACGGCACGCCCATCACCATCCGCGCGGAGCTCGAGGGGCTGACCCCGCAGCAGGTCGTCGACAAGTACCACGCGCAGTACGTCGATGTATGGGACAAGCTCGGCATCTCCTTCGACCGCTACACGACGACGGGCACGGAAAATCACCGTAAGGTCGTGGGCGATCTCTTCATGGGCCTGATGAACGAGGGACTCATCTACCCGGCGACCGGCGAGTACGCATACTGCGCCAACGACCGGCGCTTCCTGCCCGACCGCTACGTCGACGGGACCTGCCCCTACTGCGGTTTCGAGCGGGCCCGCGGCGACCAGTGCGACCGGTGCGGGCGCACGCTCGACCCGCACGAGCTCATAAACTGGCGGTGCCACATCTGCGGGGCCACGCCGGAGATGAGGGAGTCCGAGCATTTCTTCTTAAGGCTGAGCGCGCTGCAAGAACGGCTCCGCCAGTGGGTGGAGTCGGTGGGTCAGGGAGTCTGGCGGCCCAACGTCTACGGCTTCACCATGAACTGGCTGACGGAGGGCCTCCGAGACAGGGCCATCACCCGGGACGTCGACTGGGGCGTTCCCTTGCCCATCGAGGGCTACGAGGACAAGCGCATCTACGTCTGGTTCGAGGCATGCACCGGCTACCTCTCTGCAGCCATCGAGTGGTCGGCGGACCAGACGGACGGGCGGAGCTGGCGCGACTACTGGACGGACCCGAATACCCGCGGCTACTACTTCATCGGCAAGGACAACATCCCCTTCCACACCATCGTGTGGCCGGGCATGCTGGTCGGCTATAGCGACGATGGCACGCTGGGACAGCTCAATCTGCCCGTCAACGTGCCCGCCAACGAGTTTCTCTCGCTGGAGGGGCAGAAGTTCTCGACCTCGCAGAACTGGGCGGTCTGGGTGCCCGATTACCTGGAGCGCTATGACCCGGATCCGCTGCGCTACTACCTGTCCGCCAATATGCCGGAGTTTGGCGACGCCGACTTTTCGTGGCGCGAGTTCTACCGCCGCAACAACGACGAGCTCGTCGCGACCTACGGCAACCTCGTTCACCGCGTGCTGACGATGACGCATCGCAACTTCGACGGCGTCGTGCCGGCTCCCGGCCCCCTCGATGACGACGACCAAGCCCTCATCGACCGCGCTTCCCGGACGCTCGATGACGTCGCCTCTAGCCTTGAGGAGCCGCGCTTCCGCGAAGGTATCGGCAGGGCGATGGCTCTGGCCGCCGACGCCAACCGCTACATCGACCTGAAGGCGCCCTGGCGCACCGCCCGTGAGGACAAGGAACGCACCGCCACGACGCTCAACACGGCGTTGACGGCCATCGCGGCGTTGAAGACGGCGCTCTACCCTTTCATGCCCCACGCGAGCGAGCGGCTCCACGCGCTCATGGGTTTCGAGACTGACGTAGTATCGAGCGGGTGGGCGTTGACGCCTCCGCCCGCCGGCCAGGCGCTGCAGCCCCCGACGCCCCTCTTCACCAAGCTCGACGAGGGCACAGTGGAGCGTGAAACGGCCATCCTTGAGGCCCAGACCGCACGATAGGGCAGGTGAATGTACACATGGAAACGGCCCTGAGCTTCTACACGCCCATTGCAGACGACCTCCGCCGCGTGGAGGCGAGCCTGTCCTTGGTGGCAGCCGATAGCGAGGAGCCCATCAAGTCGCTGCTGGAGCACGTGGTCGCCGTTCAAGGCAAGCGTGTTCGTCCCTCCATCACCCTCCTCGTCGCGAATATCCTCGGCTGCACGACGGACAAGCCGGTCATCATGGGCGCCGCCGTCGAGCTGCTGCATCTCGCAACCCTCATCCATGACGACACCGTCGACAACGCGGCGGTGCGGCGTGGGCGCGCAACGCTCAGCAGCATCTGGGGCGCAGACGTCGCCGTTCTCGTCGGCGACTACCTCTTCGCGACCTCCGCCATCCACGTCTGCAACACGGAGGATATCCGGGTCATCAAGGGTTTCTCGCGGACCATCATGGACCTTTCCAGCGGGCAGCTCACCGAGCATTTCATGGCCAACCAGTGGCAGCAGACCCACGAGCAATATATGGACCGCATCTTCAAGAAGACGGGCTCGCTCTTTGCCACGGCGGCGGAGTCGGGCGCGCTCCTCAGCGGAGCGGACGAGCGCGTGGTGCAGGCGGTCAGGCAGTTTGGCAGCAACCTTGGCATCGCGTTCCAGGTGGTCGACGACATTCTCGACTTCGAGGGTTCGGCCGCGGAAATCGGCAAGCCGGTGGGCAGCGACCTCGCATCCGGCGTGCTGACGTTGCCGGCGCTGCTGCTGGTCGAGCAGTACCCGCACGACAACCCCGTCGTCGCAGTGTGTGAGGGCACCGAGCGCGAGAAGAACCTTGCCCGCGCAGTGGACATGGTGCGGAACTCGGGCGTCATGGCCGACGTCTATGAGGTGGCCGACACCCTCCGCGAGCGCGCTATAGCATCGCTGGCGCCCCTGCCGGACTCGGACGCCAAGCGCGCTCTGTTGGAGCTTAGCGACTTCGTGCTGGAACGGCACGTATAGCTGACGCTGGACGGCCTTGCTCGTTTCCCGTCATATGCTATATTCCTAGGCAAACTCGGCGCCATGGAGGGATCCATGCCAAAATTCAACTTGGGCCAGTCGGTCCGGATCATTGAAGAAGCTAGGAAGGAAGGGCAAGACCTTCTGTACGTGGGGAGAGTCGGGACAGTGAAGCGCATGCACCAGGTGCGTCCCGGCGGCTGCGTCGTCGATGTGGAGTTCGATGGCGAGGAGCGCACGCCGAGCTTCTGGGAAGAGTGGCTCGAGGCTTCAAACTAACCACGCCGGCTGGACCTGTTGCCCTCACGCATCCACCTGCACAAACAGCTCTTCCGGGTTCACCACTCGCGACGTGAGCCCCTGCTCCATGACAAAGCGGCACATCGCCTCGATCGATGCCCTGTTCGGCTCCACGCCGTACGCCCAGTACTCGTCCTTCGACTGCCGGCGCGCCTCTGCGTCAATTGCGCTAGCCTCGTCCGGCTCCTCGAGTGCCAGCTCCCGTGATTCGATGAATGCGCGGAACAGGCTTCCTGCAATCCATGGGTTGGCCTCGTACACCTCACGCTTCACGGCGAGCGTATGCGCGATTGGGTGGATACCCGTCCGCGCGTTGTAGTCGGCCTCGGCCGCCGCGACGTCCGGAAACAGCCGGTTCAACCGACCGCTGCCGTCCAGAAACAGGTTGGGCGTCGTCATGCAGAACAGGGCGTCCAGCTCCCCGGCCTCTATCATGCCCTCCAGCGTCTTGCCCTCGGGCACGTACTCCAGGTGAATCTCCGGCGGGAGGTCGAGTGCCGTCATGTTTGGTGACGCCGCCGAGCTCTGCCCGCCCATGAACCACGCGATGTCCGCCGGCCCTACGCCGAAGTCATGCTGCAGGACGCCCCGCATCCAGATGACCGCCGTCCCCCCGTACTGCACGACGCCCACCCGTTTGCCGCGCAGGTCAGCGGGGTCGCGTATGCCCGCGTCAGGACGCACGTAGATGCCGTCGTGCCGATAGGACTTGTGCATAAACACCGGGATCGCGACGAATGGGCTGCCGCCCCGCGCCGTCAGCGTCACGTGTGCCCCGAGGGACAGCTCGCCCGCGTCGAACTCCCGGTCGCGCAGCATCCCGAACAACGTCAGCGTTGGGTCCTGCACCCGCACGTCGAGCTCGATGCCCCGAGGCGCGACTCGTCCCGACGCCAATGGTCGCGTGTAGGGGTAATCGCCAAACGCAATGCTCAGTCGCAGGTCAGCCACATCAATCTTCCTCGCGTCACCA
>CAZCPU010000003.1:18697-19772 GCA_964499855.1 uncultured Dehalococcoidia bacterium
TCCAGCTTCCAGTGCATCTTTGACGGCCTCAGGTACTGGCCAATGGTCAGGAGCTGGCAGCCAACCTCGCGCAGATCTTCCATCGTGTCGCGGATGTCGTCCTCCGTCTCGCCGAGGCCGACCATGATGCCCGACTTTGTGGGAATATGCGGCGCCATCTCGCTCGAGCGGCGCAGCAGCCGGAGGGAGCGGTCGTAGTCACCCTTCGGCCGCACGCGGCGAAAGACGGGACGCACAGTCTCGATGTTGTGGTTGAGTACGGCGGGGCCCGCGTCGAGAACGGTGAGAAGCGCGGAGTCGTCCCCCTTGAAGTCGGGGATGAGCACCTCGACGCCGCAGCCGGGCAGCGCGTCGTGGATGCGCTCGATGCACTCGGCGAAAACGGACGCGCCGCCGTCTGGCAGGTCCTCTCGGGTGACGGAGGTGATGACGCAGTGGCCGAGGCCGAGCTGGCGGACGGTCTCGGCCAGACGGTCCGGCTCCCCGGGGTCGACGGCTAGCGGGCGTCCGGTGGTGACGGCGCAGTAGTGGCACCGCCAGGTGCAGATGTCGCCCAGGATCATGAACGTGGCTGTGCCGCGCTCCCAGCAGTCCCCGATGTTGGGGCACTGCGCCTCCTCGCACACGGTGTGCAGCCCCTCGTTGCGCACGAGGTTGCGCAGCCGGAGGTAGTTGCGGCCGCCGGGGGCGGGAACGCGGAACCAGTCAGGCAATCGACGCTCTGGGGGCACGGTCAACTCCCTTGAGTGCTGGATCCATCATAGCAGAGCGCCCCGGCCGACCGCATTGGGCAGTGTGCGCTCTCCGTCAGCCGGCTGGCGTGCTAGCCCCCGTTCACGTACACGTCCTCCTCGAACCTGGTCCACGAGTCGAAGACCGGGAAGGGCGAGGGAAGGACACTGTCCGGATCGTTGACCTTGAACTCGATGTTCGTGCTGCTCAGGACGTTGCGAACGGAGACGGAAACCCCTGCAGCGCTGATGCAGTCGGTGCACTTGGTGGGAAGGGTCTGCATTGACTCCGGTCCGACAAAGAAGATTGTGATCTCCGATATTGCGCCATGCTTCTCTATCCG
>CAZCPU010000003.1:19872-44180 GCA_964499855.1 uncultured Dehalococcoidia bacterium
CGCAGTTACGGCAACGGCAACCCAGAGAAGGAGCACGCCAGCCAGGGAGCCCAGGAATCTCCAGCGTTCTGGAAGTCCGCTCATAGTGGCGTGCACCCCTTTCTGGCGAGTTCCTCCCGCCTTTCGCGATTCTACTGCCGCAATTGCCGCCAACACCACCAATTGAGCATCGACATTGCACGCCCTGTCTGATTCTCTTCCCTATGCCCGCGGCCACTTTGGTACAATGCGAGAGGAGGTATTTGGTCTATGGCAGACACAGTCAGAGTTCGGTTCGCCCCGAGCCCAACGGGCGAGCCGCACATCGGCAATATCCGGACGGCGCTGTTCAATTGGCTGTTCGCGCGGCACTCGGGCGGTTCATTCGTGCTGCGCATTGAGGACACGGATCAGGAGCGCAAGGTAGACGGTGCGCTGGAGTCGATCTTGGCGTCACTGCGCTGGCTTGGGCTCGACTGGGATGAGGGGCCGGAGAGCGAGAGCGGGGCAACCCACGGCGACTACGGGCCCTACGTCCAATCGGAGCGGTTGGCGCTGTACCGGGAGGCCGTCGACACGCTGTTGACCAACGGCGACGCCTACCCCTGCTTCTGCACCCCGGAGCGGCTGGACGCGATGCGCAAGGAGCAGCAGCGCAACCAGCAGCCGCCGGGCTACGATCGCCACTGCCTCAATTCTTTGACTTCGGCGGAACGCAACCGGCGTGCTGCCGAGGTGCCGCACGTCGTGCGCTTCCGCATACCGACCGAGGGCGGCACGGTTGTCGTCAACGACTACATTCGCGGGGACGTCGCCTATGAACCTGCGCTCATCGACGACTTTGTCATCCTGAAGTCGGACGGCTTTCCCACCTACCACCTTGCAAACGTGGTGGACGACCATTTCATGCGGATATCGCACGTGATGCGCGCGGAGGAGTGGCTGCCGAGCGCACCGCGCCATGTGTTGCTGTACCGCGCCCTCGGTTGGGAACCGCCCGTGCTGGCGCACCTGCCGATGATTCTGGGCCCGGACCGCGCAAAGCTCTCCAAGCGCCACGGTGCTACCTCAACCTTGGAGTACAAGAACAGCGGTTACCTGCCCGAAGCAATGACCAACTTCATGGCGCTCCTCGGCTGGTCCCTGGACGACCATACGGAGCTCTTCACCCGCGACGAGCTTGTAGAGCACTTCGACCTCGAACGCGTGGGAAAGGCCGGGGCCATCTTCAACGCTGAGAAGCTCACGTGGATGAACGGCCTCTACATCCGGCAACTGCCGGCCGAGGAGCTCGCCGAGCGCATCCTGCCGTTCCTGGAGCGTCCCGAGTCCGAAGGCGGCCTACCCGACGACGTGGCGCGACCCATCGACGCCGCGTACGTGGCGACGTTGACCCCGCTCATCCAGGAACGGCTGAAGCGGCTGGATGAGGCTCCGGACTTGCTGTCCTTCTTCTTCCAGGGCCTTCCTTCCCCCACCGTCGGTGACCTCGTCCCCAAGGGCGTTTCTCCAGACCAGGCAACCAGTGCGCTGACGGCCGTAATCAACCGCCTTGAAGGTGGCGCCTCGTGGAAGGAGGACGCATTGGAGGAGGCCCTCCGCCCGATGGCCGAGGAGCTCGGCCTCAAGACGGGGCAGCTCTTCGGCGCCGTCCGGGCCGCGGTCACCGGCCGCACTGTGTCGCCGCCGCTCTTCGCGACGATGGTTGCACTCGGCCGCGAACACTGCATGGCCGCCCTCCGCAACGCTATTGACACGCTGCGGGAGCGTGAAGCGGAGACCTCCAACACGTAATTGCCCCACGCCCTGACAAAACTACTATGCCGCGCCAAAGACGACTCACTGCATGAGCGAAACGGAGGCAGCAGATATGAGCACCGAAAAGGGACGGATAGGTATCCTTGTGGGCGGCGGCCCCGCGCCGGGCATCAATAGCGTCATTAGCGCTGCCACCATCGAGGCCATCAACCGCGGATATGAGGTGGTCGGCATCATAGACGGCTACGCCGGCCTTATGGACGGCAGCCCCCAACGGTTCCGCGACCTGTACATCTCCGACGTTTCCCGCATCCACAACCAGGGGGGTTCCATCCTGCGCACCTCCCGCGCCAACCCGACGGCAGTCGACGGCGGTACGCATCGCTGTTTCGAGAACCTGCAGGCCAATGGCATTGGCGCACTCGTCACCATTGGCGGCGACGACACGGCGTTCGGTGCATACGCCGTTGCGCGGGCCACGGGCGGCGCAATACGGGCGGTCCACGTCCCCAAGACCATCGACAACGACCTGCCGCTTCCTGCCGACCTTCCAACGTTCGGCTACGAGACTGCCCGGCATGTCGGCACTGAAATCGTCATGAACCTCATGGAGGACTCGCGGTCCACCAACCGGTGGTTTTTCGTCATCGCCATGGGCCGCAAGGCGGGACACCTCGCCTTGGGCATCGGCAAGTCGGCGGGTGCCACGATTACCGTGGTCCCGGAAGAGTTTCCGTCGGAGCACATTACCATCGATGACGTCTGTCGAGTCCTCGAGGGCGCAATTCTCAAGCGACAGGTCATGGGCCGGCAGGACGGGCTCGCCGTCGTCGCAGAGGGCATCATGGAAAAGCTCACTAACGAGGAATTGGAGTCGCTCGTGGGCGAGACGGCGGAGCGCGACCCGTACGGCCATATACGGCTCGGCGACGTACCCCTCGGCCTCGTGTTGCGGCGTGCAATGCAGCGGCGGTTCAAGGAGCGGGGCCGTTCGCTCACGGCAGTCGACGTCGTGCTCGGCTATGAGCTCCGGTGCGCGCCGGCAATCCCCTTTGACATCGACTACACCCGCAACCTCGGACACGGCGCGGTGCGCTTCCTCACGTCGGACTCGTATGGCGACGACGAGGAGCTGCGCTTCGGCGGCATGGTGTGCCTGGAGGGCGGCAACCTGCGGGTCATCCCCTTCGAGCAGATGCGTGACCCGGCGTCCGGCAGGACGAAGGTGCGGCTGGTGGACCTGCAGTCCGAGCACTACCGCGTCGCGCGGCAATACATGATCCGCCTCAACCGGCGGGACATCGAAGACCCGGAGATGCTGGGCAAGCTCGCCGAGGCCGCAAACATGACGCCGGTGGCATTTGCGGAGGAGTTTTCCAGCGCGGCAGTGGGCCCGGAAGAGTTGGCGGGCGTAGGCTCGTAGAGCCGGCGGCGCCTCAGCACAATCCGCCGTCGCCACGCTGCGCTTGCCACACCGTGGAAATGAGCCCTGTCGCCTCGGCTCCACTCTGGAGGGTACCCGGCCCTCTCGTTTGCATATAGACTAGGCCCTAACTCACATAGCGCCCCTGCGCGTGTTACGGGAGGACCCATGGAGATTAAAGTAGTTGTTGGAGACATTGCGGAGGTTGCGGCGGACGCAATTGTCGTGAACCTCTACCAGGGCGTGACCTCGCCCGGCGGCGCAACTGGCGCCGTTGACATGGCGCTCGACGGCGCCATCAGCGACCTCATCGCGGACGGCGAGATCACCGGCAAGAAGGGCAACACCACCATACACACGCTGGGCAAGATGCCCGCCAAGCGCGTCATAGTGGCGGGGCTGGGCAAGCAGGATAGCTTCAACGAGAACACGATCCGGGATGTCGCCGGCGACGCAGCGCGATACCTGCGCAATCTTGGCGTCAAGAAGGCCGCGACGATCCTGCACGGCGCGGGCATCGGAGGCATCGACCCTGAGGCGGCGGCCGCCGCCCTCGCCGAGGGCACGCTGCTTGGCCTGTACTCGTTTCGGCATCACATGTCGGGCGACAACGGTAACCACGGCAAGCCCGAGGAGCTCGCGGTCATGGTCTTTGACCCGGAGAACGAGGCCGCCGTCCAACGCGGCATCGAGACTGGACGCATCATGGCGGAGGCGGCGTCAATCGCACGCGACCTCGCTAACCAGCCCGCCAACGAGATGACGCCGACCAGACTCGCGCTGCACGCGGAGGAGGTCGCGACGCAGCATGGGCTGGAGTTCCGCGTGCTGGAGCGCTCAGACTGCGCGGAGTTGGGGATGGGCGCGTTTCTGGGTGTCGCTCAGGGCAGCGTTGAGCCGCCCAAGTTCATAATTTGCCGCTACAACGGCGACCCCAACGACCCGGACAACAACTTGGGGATCATCGGTAAGAGCATCACGTTTGACTCCGGCGGCATCTCGCTCAAGTCCGCCGACGGCATGGGCCGCATGAAGGCCGACATGTCGGGCGGCGCCTCGGTCATCGGCGCCATGCACGCTATCGGGCAGCTCAAGCCGCGCATCAACGTCACCATGATCGCCGCCGCCACCGAGAACATGCCGAGCGGCTCCGCCACCCGGCCCGGCGACATCCTCAAGTCCATGAGCGGCAAGACCATCGAGGTCGACAACACGGACGCCGAAGGCCGCCTCACGCTCGGCGACGCCATCACGTACGCCCGCCAGGAGCTCGGCGTGAAGCGCATCGTGGACATCGCGACGCTGACTGGCGCGATGGGCATTGCATTGGGCAACGTGCGGGCCGGCGTGTTCAGCAACAACCAGGAGCTGGTGGACGCGGTTATCGCGGCGGGCGAGGAGTCGGGCGAGCGTATGTGGCAGATGCCACTGGACGACGACTACAAGGAGCAGAACAAGAGCGACGTCGCCGACATCAAGAATACCGGCGGCCGGCCAGCCGGATCCATCACGGCGGCCCATTTCGTCGGCGAGTTCGCTGAGGACACCCCGTGGGTGCACATGGACATCGCGGGGGTCTACATGGTCAACAGAGACCACGGTGTGTGGGTAAAGGGCGCGTCCGGCATCCCCGTGCGTTCGCTGGTGCGGCTGGCACAGAACCTGGCGCGGCGGGGGTGATTGTGGACGGGGCTCCTGACGTCGCCCGCGCGTTGACCCCGGCCGCCCCGCGGTCTTAGGATGGCGGTAAGGAGCAGTCATGAAGATCAAGGTAAACGCCAAGCATCAAGTGACCGTCCCCGCCGAGATGTTGGAAGCCCTGGGCGCAAAGCCCGGCGACTACGTGGAAATCGAGCGCGGGCCGGCTGACCGCACCATTCTCGTCCGGCTTGACAATGGCGCAGGGCAGCGCAAGCCCGTGAAAATCGACTATTCCAAGTTGGGCACACTGCGGGACAAGATCGACCCGAACGCGCCGCCCCTAGACCTTGCGCCCTATCGAGAAGGGAAGTATGACCTCACCCCGTATCGGGATTGATACATCGGTCCTGGTGCGGTTGATTACCAGCAAGCCGCCTGACCTCTACGAACACTGCGTAGAGGCGTTGGCTTTGATGGCGGCCCAGGGAATTCAGACCCTGGCGTCTAACCAGGTGATTGGCGAAGCCTATGTTACCGTCCAGCACCATTATGGGCTGAGCGCACATGAAGCACGCACCACACTCCTTGACGTGTTTGAAAGCGGCCTCGTTGCGCCCCTTAACGGCGAGAGCGTCCTGAACGCGCTTGCCGCTCCCGGTGGCGCAGGGCTGTTCGACCGCCTCATCGCCGACGGCTACACGCAGGCTGGCATGGACACCCTGACTCTCGACCGCCGAATGGCTGCCATCCCCGGCGCGAGGCTCATGTAGGCAGGTCTCAGCGCGCCGGAGACTTCCCCAGGTTTTGCCCTGCTACGACAGCTATGCTATACTGCCGCTCGGTACCCATTACAAACAGATCAACCATTGGACGAGGAGTTGCACGGTTTGACTACTGAGCAGGTTGTGCCTACGGAAACACCGGAACAGAAGGCTCCGGCCAGGGAGCCGGTCACCATGAAGTCGCTACTGGAAGCGGGTGTCCACTTCGGGCACCAGACGCGGCGGTGGCAGCCCCGGATGAAGAGCTACATCTTCACCCAGCGAAACGGCATCCACATCATCGACCTGCAGCAGACCCTCGTCCTGCTGGAACGGACGGCGCAGGCCTTGACCGACTTGGTGGCTCATGGCGGCGACGTCCTTTTTGTTGGCGCAAAGAAACAGGCGCAGGAGACCATCGAGTACGAGGCCAGCCGCTGCGACATGCTGTACGTCAACCAGCGGTGGCTGGGCGGCACGCTCACCAACTTCCCCACCATCAAGGCGCGCATCGACCACATGCGCAACCTCGAGGACCGGCAGGAGCGCGGAGAGCTGCGACGCCTCCCCAAGAAGGACGCCCTGAAGGCCGAGGACCAGCTCCGCCGGCTCCGCAAGTACTTCCGCGGGCTCCGCAACATGAAGAAGCCCCCCAGCGCCCTCTTCGTCATCGACATCGACAAGGAGCGCATTGCCGTTGAGGAGGGTCGCGCCGCGCGCATCCCGATCTTCGCGCTGGTCGACACCAACTGCGACCCTGACCTCGTCGACCACGTAATCCCGGGCAACGACGACGCCATCCGCTCGATTCGGCTCGTGACCGCGCGCATGGCCGACGCCGTCATCGCCGGCCTCCAACAGCGGGAGGCGATGCTGATGGAGCAGGAAGCTATCGAGGCCGACGCGGTCGTCGATTCCGGCGAATTCCAGGCATACACCACTGCGGAAGACTTCGAGGACCTGGCGTCCGAAGAGGACCTTGAGGCCCACGTTTTCTTCCCGGATGACGGCGACGACACCGAAAACTAGCCCGGATCGTTGAAAACAGGGGCGTAACGGCGCGGATGTGCTGCGTCCAAAATCGCCCCGGCAGCACGCAAAGGATGGAATAACCATGGTGCAGATCAGCGTTGAAGACATTCGAAAGCTCCGGGAAATAACCGGGGCCGGTATTCTGGACTGCCGCACCGCACTGCAGGAGGCTGACGGCGACGCCGGCAAGGCCCAGGCAATCCTGCGCGAGAAGGGTCTCGCCAGCGCGGCCAAGAAGGCGACCCGCTCTGCAGCCGAGGGCGTGGTGGAGTCCTATATTCACAGCGGCAGCCGCATCGGCGCGCTCCTCGAGCTCAACTGCGAGACCGACTTTGTGGCCCGCACGGACGAGTTCCGCGCGCTCGCCCACGACCTCGCCATGCAGGTGGCTGCGATGGACCCGGATCGCGTCAACTCTGACGACGACGGCGAGGGCGTCGGCCTCATGGAGCAGTCCTTCATCAAGGACCCGTCCAAGACCATTCAGGACCTTGTGAACGACGCCATCGCGAAGATGGGGGAGAATATCCAGGTCCGCCGATTCATCCGCTACGCCCTGGCCGAGGAGTAGGGGACTCGCCATGGCGACAGCCTACCGGCGCGTTGTCCTCAAGCTGAGCGGCGCATCGCTGCAAGGTAGTCAGGGCTACGGCATCGATACCGATGCCGTGCGCTATCTTGCCGAGGAAGTGAAGGAGGCGGTGGCCACGGGCGTCGAGCTGGCCGTCGTCGTCGGTGGCGGCAATATCTGGCGGGGCGTGGACGCCGCCGAGCGGGGGATGGAGCGGGCCGCGGCCGACTACGCGGGCATGCTGGCGACGCTCATCAACTCCCTAGCCTTTCAGGACGCGCTGGAGCAGATGGGCGTCGACACGCGGACACAGAGCGCCCTCGGCGTGCAGGCCGTGGCGGAACCGTTCATTCGGCGGCGAGCGATACGGCATCTGGAAAAGGGTCGCGTCGTCATTTTCGCCGCTGGGACCGGCAACCCCTTCATGAGCACGGACACGGCCGCCGCGCTGCGAGCTGTCGAGATTGGCGCTAACGCCATCTTCATGGCGAAGAACCAGGTGGACGGCGTGTACGACGCCGACCCGCGCACTCATCCAGAGGCGAAACGCTTCGACTACTTGGAATACATGGATGTGTTGAACAAGGGTCTGGAAGTCATGGACAACACGGCAGTTTCCATGTGCATGGACAACCACCTGCCCATTGTGGTATTTGACGTATTCAAAGCGGGCAGCCTCATGAGGCTCCTCAACGCGGAACAGCTGGGGACCCTGGTCGCGGATGTCCCCGAGAGTCTTCTGAGCAGGGATTAGGAGGACGCGATGGCCACCGCGGACGAACACCTGAAAGACGCAGAACACCGCATGCATGGCGCCCAGGACGCGTTGCAGCGTGAGCTCGACTCGGTCAGGACGGGGCGGGCCCGGCCCGGGCTCGTCGAGCATATCGTCGTTGAGTACTACGGCACGGACATGCCGCTGAGCCAGCTGGCGTCAGTATCGGTGCCGGAGGCGCGCGTGCTGGCTATCCAACCGTGGGACAAGGGCGCGATGACGGCCGTGGAACGCGCCATCCAGAAATCTGACATAGGGATAACGCCAAACAACGACGGCTCTGTAATCCGGCTAACCATGCCCCTCCTGACTGAAGACCGCCGCAAAGACTTGGTCCGCTCCGTGCGCAAGCGCGTCGAGGACGCCCGTGTCGCAGTCCGAAACGTACGGCGGGACGTCCAGGATAAGATTCGCGCGCAGGAAAAGAACAAGGAGTTGTCGCAGGACGACAGTCGCCGATTCCAGGACCAGCTCCAGAAGATCACGGACAACAACATCGCGCAGATTGACAAGACGGGCGAGGCCAAAGAATCCGAACTGATGGAGGTCTAGCCCGTGCAAAAGCGCCGTGCCCCGGACGCATACGCCGGAGCGGAGGCGGAGCGATCGCAGGCGAGATTCGCGCCTGAGGAAGTCCCCACGCACGTCGCCATCATCATGGACGGCAACGGTCGTTGGGCGGAGGGCCGCGGCCTGCCCCGGCTCGCAGGCCACCGGGCGGGTACGGAGAACATCCGCCCTGTGACCCGCTGCTTTGCCGAGTACGGCGTCAAGCACCTGACGCTCTTCGCGTTTTCCACGGAGAACTGGACCCGGCCCGAGGACGAGGTAACCGGCCTCTTTGATTTATTGGCCGATGTTATTGAGAACCAGACCAGGGAGTTGCACCGCGAGGGTGTCCGCCTGCGCCACCTCGGCCGCCTTGACCGGCTGCCAAAGTCGCTTCAGGACTCTATCGATTCGGCGGTGGCGCTGACGAAGGACAACGACGCCTTCGGGCTGAGCGTCGCCTTCGACTATGGAGGTCGCGACGATATCCTGCAGGCCGTGCGCCGGCTGCTCGCGACGGGGGTCGCGCCGGAGGATCTTGACGAGACCAAGTTGACTCAGCACCTCTACACGTACGGCGTGCCGGACCCCGACCTGATCATTCGCACCGCGGGCGAAATGCGCCTGAGCAACTTCCTCCTTTGGCAAGGCGCATACGCCGAACACTATGTCACCGACGCCTGCTGGCCCGACTTCGGCCGGACGGAGGCGATTCGGGCGCTGGAGGCGTACCGAGGCCGGCGGCGGAGCTTTGGCGGGGTGCTCCCCAACAACGTGGGCTAGGCGTCCATGCTCACCCTCCGCGTGGCCACCGCCCTCATCGGAATCCCAATCGTCTTCGGCGCTGTCCTGCTCGGCGCCCCGTACATGGGCGCGCTGGCGAGTGTCGCGGGCGCCCTTGCCGTCTTCGAGTACAACCGTCTCTCTAGGGCCTTCGACTCGCCTCCCCGGCTCCTCTTCGCCTGGGTATTGACCATCGGCATGATCCAGGCTGCCGTATGGGGGCCGCTGCAGTTCATCATGGCGTTTGCGGCGGCCGCCTTGGCGATGGTTATGTTCCACTTCACCGCGCCGGGCCCCGGTCGGGGCTGGCAACTACGCTTCATGGGCGCGATGGGGCCGTTCCACGTCGGCATGCCCCTTGCCATCGCGCTCCTCATGCGCAACCTTGAGAACGGTCTGGAATGGACGTTCACCGCCCTTCTGTGCACCATGGCGGTGGACACCGGGGCTTACGCGACCGGCAAGCTCATTGGGCGGCGGCAACTGACGTCCATCAGTCCCAACAAGACCTGGGAGGGCACCGTCGGCGGCGTTCTTGCTGGCGTACTGGCCGCGATTGGGCTTACCCTGTTATTGGAACTGCCGCTCGGCGTCCCCGCCGCGGCCGCCCTGGGATTAACCTTGGCGTTCGGCGCCGTCATAGGTGACTTGACGGTATCCGCAATGAAACGGATTGCGGGCGTCAAGGACACTGGGGCGTTTCTTCCGGGCCACGGCGGGTTCCTCGACAGGATGGACAGCATGCTGTTGACGTTGCCCTTCACGTTCCTTTGGCAGGTGACAACGCAATGAAGAAACTCGCGATATTAGGTTCGACTGGCTCCATCGGTCGGCAGACGCTGGACATCGTTCGCGCATATCCCAACGAATTCGAGGTGGTCGCGCTGTCCGCGTGGAGCAACCGCGACCTGCTGCATCAGCAGGCGAACGAGTTCCGCCCGCGTTTTCTGTACTGCCAGCAGCAGCCGACAGCCGGCGAGCTGCCGGACGGCACGGAGGCCATCGACAGCATTGTCGACATCGCGACGCACCCGGACGTCGACCTCGTGATGCAAGGCATGGTGGGCAACGCGGGGTTGCTGCCCACGCTGGAGGCGCTGCGGGCGGGCAAGCACGTGGCAATGGCGAACAAGGAGCCCGTAGTCATGGCGGGCGCGCTGCTGACCGGGGAGGCCGCGCGCTGCGGCGGCGAGATTCTGCCCGTCGACAGCGAGCCGAGTGCCATCTGGCAATGCCTGCAGGGCGAGGACGTCGAGAAGGGCGTTCGGCGGCTCATCATCACGGCGTCCGGCGGAGCGCTGCGTCGCCTGCCAATCGAGGAGGTCGCGAAGGTGACGCCGGAGCAGGCGCTGAAGCACCCGACGTGGAGCATGGGCAAGAAGATCACCATCGACTCTGCGACGTTGATGAACAAGGGCTTCGAGGTGATCGAGTCCCACTGGCTCTTCTCCATGCCTTGGGAGCGCGTCGACGTGGTGGTCCACCCGCAGAGCATCATCCACTCGATGGTGGAGTTCATGGATGGTTCCGTGAAGGCGCAGCTTGGCGTGCCGGACATGCGGCTGCCCATCCAATACGCGATGTTCTATCCGCAGCGGCTCCCGTGCGACCAGGCGCCACGCTTCGACCCCATAGCGGCCGCGGCGCTCACCTTCGAAGAAATGGATCCGGCGCGCTACCCATGCTTCGTGACCGCGCTGGAGGCCGGCTACGCGGGCGGCACGTACCCGACGGTGCTCAGCGCCTCGGACGAGGTGGCCATCGAGGCCTTCCTCGGCGGGCGTATCAACTTCGGCGACATCCACGGCGTCGTGACTGCGACCCTCGATCGGCACGAGTCCACCTCCGATCCGTCGCTGGACGACATCCTCGCGGCGGACGCGTGGGCCCGCGAAACGGCCCGGGACATTCTGGAGCAGTAGATGGAAGAACCGCTCGGTCTGCTGGTCACTGTCGTCCGGTTCCTTCTGCTGCTCACTGCGCTCATCATGGTGCATGAGGCGGGCCACTTTTTCTCCGCCCGGGCATTCGGCGTAAAAGTACTCGAGTTCGGTTGGGGTTTCCCGCCGCGGGCGTTCGGCTTCTACACCGGTAGGACTCGCGTAGTCCTCCCTGAGGACGTGTGGCTCTTGGGCTTTAACAGCCGCGACCAGGTGCGGCCGGGCATGAGGGTCCGCGTCTACTCCAGTTCCGACAGCCAAGGCGCGCTCACCGCCATGGCCGTCGAGGGCCTCGACGGCGGTCCACATTCGACCGAGATGTCGCTTCAAGAAGCGCTGGGCAAGGAGGTTCTGGTCCATGAGGGCAAGGTCCGCGAAGTCGGCGGGAACGATCTGGTGCTGGCGGACATGGTCTACTCCGTCAACTGGCTCCCGCTGGGCGGTTTCGTGCGGATGGCGGGCGAGAACAACCCCAACGTTCCCTGGAGCCTCGCAAGCAGGAGCCCGCTCACCCGGTTCACCGTACTGGCCGCAGGCTCCGCGATGAACGTGGTCCTCCCGGTGGTGCTTTTCGTCTTCCTTTTCGCTGCGCCTGAGGAACGGTTCGAGGGTCGGGTCCTCATACAAGGCGTCGCCCATGAATCGCCTGCGGACCTCGCCGGCCTGCAGGGTGGCGACATCATCCTCGAGGCCGACGGCCACAGGGTCTACAACACCCAGTCGTTGCAGCGCCGCATCCTGCTGAACCTGGGCCAGGAAACCGACTTCCTGGTCATGCGCCCGGACCGGCTTATTACGGGCAGCTTCGGCTTCGGCGCGGACACCGGTCCCGTCGATTCCGCCGTTCGCGACACGGAGCCCTTTACCGTGCACCTGGTCCCGCGGTGGGCGCCGCCTGAGGGCGAGGGCAACGTCGGAATCCAAATCCGCACCATCCAGGGGCAAGTTGTCAGTCAACCGGGCAACATCCTGACCGCCATCCCAAACGGCTTTGTGGAAATGTGGGAGATGCTGGTCCTCCTGAAGAACGAGATCCTGAGCTGGGTCTTCGGCGCGGGGGGGCCGCAGCTAGCCGGCCCCGTCGGCATCGCGCAGATCAGTGAGGAGGTGGCTGAGGCGGGCTGGCGGCCGCTGGTCATCTTCGCCGCGCTGCTGAGCCTGAACCTTGCCATCATCAACCTGCTGCCTTTGCCGGCGCTGGACGGTGGCCGCATAGTCTTCGTGGCAATCGAGTGGGCGCGCGGGGGCAAGCGCGTCCCTCCGGAGCGCGAAGGCCTGGTGCACGCTGTGGGATTCGCCGTGCTCATCGGCGTCATCGTGATTATCACGTTTTTCGATGTAAGCCGTATCATTACGGGCAACTCAATTGCCAACTAACCCGCGCGAAGGCTGCATGTTTGGGGTATAGTAAAGGCACGAACGATCCGCCCGCCCGACACGGAATCGAAGGAGTAGATCGTATGCCGAATCGCAGGGTTTCCAAGCCGGTCTACGTTGGCAGCATCAAGGTCGGCGGCGACGCCGACATCGCCGTGCAGTCCATGACGAAGACCGACACCCGGGACGTTGCCGCCACCGTGGCGCAGATCAAGGGCCTTGAAGAGGTTGGGTGCGACATTATTCGGTGTGCGGTTCCGGACATGGAAGCCGCCCAGGCTCTGGGAGCCATCAAGAAGCAGATTAAAATCCCCCTCGTCGCGGACATCCACTTCCACTACCAGCTTGCACTGGAGGCCCTCAACCAGGGCGTAGACTGCCTACGGCTGAACCCCGGCAATCTGCGGGACGCCGACCGGGTCAGGCAGGTGGTGGTGGCCGCAAAGGAGCGAGAGACTCCCATTCGCATCGGCGTGAACTTTGGAAGCCTGCCGCCAGTGGGCGGCATTGGGCAGACCCGCGGCTTCTCGCGGCTCTTCGACATGGTGAACCGCCTCCCCAAGGCCGGTGAAGCCCGGGAAGGCGAGTACAGCGTCGTCGACCACATGGTCGCGACGGCGCTTTGGGAGATCAGCCTGCTGGAGGAGCTCGACTTCGACCTCATCAAGATTTCCCTAAAGGCCTTTGACGTGCCAACAACGGTAGAGGCGTACCGCCGCCTCGCCAAGATGGTGCCCTACCCGCTCCACCTCGGCATCACCGAGGCCGGCACGGTTTCCTCCGGCTCCATTCGGAGCGCCGTGGGCCTCGGCTACCTGCTCTACGAGGGCATCGGCGACACCATCCGCGTGTCCCTCAGCGGCGACTCCCGCGAGGAGGTCACCGCCGGGTACGAGATCCTCAAGTCGCTGAACCTCCGGGAGAAGGGCGTGACCCTCGTCGCCTGCCCGTCGTGCGGGCGGGCCGACGTGGACGTTGTCAAGCTGGCGAATGAGGTTGACGCCCTGGTCAAAAGCCTCGACACCAACATCAAGGTCGCAGTCATGGGCTGCGAGGTAAACGGCCCCGGCGAGTCCAAGGACGCCGACATCGGCATCGCAGGCGGCAACGGTCGGGCCATCATCTTCCGCAAGGGGCAGAAGACCAAGGTGGTGGCAGAGGCCGACATGCTGGATGAACTAATGAAGGAGATCCACCAGGTCATGGCGGAGCAGGAAGAGGCGGGGGTAGCAGGCTAGCCCTCAATGCAGTTGGGACATGACGAGGCCGTTGGCCCCTCGAGGCCGGCGGCCTCGCTACTTCTTTGAGCCGATGGCTGCCCGCAGGCTGGCCCCCGGAACAAAACCGACACGGTCGTGCGGCGGCACCTCGACGGCGTCGCCGCCCCGGATGGGCCGCACTATGCGCGCTTTCGCTCGCTTCACTTGGAACGTTCCGAATCCTGTCAAGACCACCTTGTGACCGTTTGCTAGGGCCTCCTCCAACACATCAACAACTGCTGCAAGGGCAACATCCGCCCCCGCCTTGGTTCCCCCCATTTTTGAGGAGAGCCGCCCCGCAAGATCGGCCCGCCGCAAGGTGGCCATTTGACTCCCTCCCTGTACTGATTGATTCGTCCCCGGCTTGGTTGGCGCGCACAGTGTAGCATACCGGCAAAGTGACGTCACAGTGTCGTCTCATGGCATTGAGTGTCGTAGCTGCGCCAGCTGTTGGGCCTAGTGGAAGCTCCCCCGCCTTGGTATCCTAGATACGGCCCATATCTCACGCACGCTTAAGGAGCGCCCATGCGCCTGTCCCAGTTCCTTGCGAAGACCCTGCGAGACGACCCGGCCGAGGCCGAGACCGCCAACCACCGCTTGATGCTCCGCACCGGCATGATTCAGCAGGTGGCCGCTGGCGTGTACTCCTACGCGCCCCTCGCGCAGCGGAGTCTCGCCAAGGTCGAGGCAATCGTGCGCGACGAGATGAACTCCGCCGGAGGTCAGGAGGTCAAGCTGCCTACACTGCAGCCCAGAGAGTTATGGCAACAGACCGGGAGGGACGCTGCCTTTGGGCATGATCTCATGCGCCTGAGGGACCGCCGAGAGCGGGAGCTCGTCATCGCGCCGACGCACGAGGAGGCAGTCACCCTTCTGGTCAAGCAACACCTCCAGAGCTACCGTGATCTCCCACAGCTCGTGTACCAGATCCAGACGAAATTCCGGGACGAGCCCCGTCCTCGCGGTGGCCTCGTGCGTGTCCGCGAGTTTGACATGAAAGACGCCTACAGCTTCGACGCCGACGCAAATTCACTGGACGAGACCTATCAGCGTATGGTTCAGGCCTATCGCAACATCTTCAGTCGCTGCGGCATCCCCGTGGTAATGATTGAAGCTGACAGCGGAGCAATCGGCGGCAAGGACTCGCACGAATTCATCATGCCCACGGAGATCGGCGAGGACACGTTCATCCAATGCCCGGACTGCGGGTACGCGGCGAACGCCGAGCGCGCCGCGTTTGAGCGACCGCCGGTCCACGCGGCCGATCCTCTCCCCATGGAGGACGTGCACACGCCTGGCCTCAAGACTATAGCGGAGCTGGTGGATTTCCTCGGCATCACGCCGGAGCAGACGCTCAAAGCCGTCTTCTACGTTGCGGACGGCGAGATGGTCTTCGTCTCCATTCGCGGTGACCTCGAGGTCAATGAGGTCAAGCTTAAGCGGCTCCTCCGCGCGAACGAGCTGCACCACGCCACGGACGAGGAGGTTGAGGCCGCGGGTCTCGTTGCTGGGTCCTCCTCGGCCGTCGGGTTGTCCGGCATAATGAGCGTCGCCGACGAGTCAGTGTACGTGGGGTCGAACTTTGCGGCCGGGGCCAACCGCCCGGATTGGCATACGAAGAACGTGAATACGCCGAGAGACTTCGTGCCTGACGCAGTCGGGGACATCGCGCTTGCCGAGGCCGGGCATCGCTGCGTCCAGTGTGGCGGCGCGTTCATCGCGGAGCGCGGCGTCGAAGTTGGGCACGTCTTCAAGCTCGGCACTTTCTTCAGTGAGTCGCTCAACGCCACATTCCTGTCCCCGGAGGGCTCGCTCCAGCCGGCAATCATGGGCTGCTACGGCATCGGCATCGGCCGGCTGCTTGCCGCCACCATCGAGCACAATCGTGACGAACGAGGCATGTGCCTGCCCCCCAGCGTCGCGCCCTTCCAGGTGTACCTCGCTGCCCTAAATGCCGAGGACCCCGACGTCTCGGCAGCCGCCGACGGTGTCTATCGCCAGCTCACCGAGGCAGGTGTCGAGACGTTGTACGACGACAGGGCGGAATCGGCTGGCGTGAAATTCAACGACGCAGACCTTTTCGGCTTCCCCGTGCGCGTCGTCGTCAGCCCGCGCAATCTCCGCGAGGGCAAGGCCGAGGTCAAGCGCCGGGGAACGGACTCGGCGGATCTCGTCGCGCTGAAAGACGCACCAGCCGCTGTGGCGGCTCTGCTGCACGCGTAGCGCCCAGGGCAGCTCGCGCGTTGTTCGCGTTGTTGGGGTTTCGCACGCTTGCGGCGCCCGCAAGTCGCCATTTGGCGGCAGCGCAACGGGGGCACGTTAGCAGGGGCAACGGGTTACCAAAAGGAGCAGAGTGGAATCAAATGACAATCAAGAGGCCGGGCGCCTGAGGCGCAGCCGCTTGCTCCAGGGACCCCTGCGGGCATTTGCCTATCCGCGGTATGCCGCCTTCTGGTCGCTTTCTCTGCTCTCCATCATGTCCTTCTTCATGGTTATGATTGCCCGCGGCTGGCTCGTCCTTGAGCTGACCGACTCGCCGTTCCAGGTGGCCGCGGTCCAGGCGGCGCAGCTCCTGCCCATGTTGGTGCTGCCCCTGATCAGCGGAGCGCTCGCCGACAGGGGCGGCCGCAAGATGCTGCTCATGACCACGGACGTGTTCAATGCTATCTCCCTCCTGGCGATGGCGGCCCTTGTGTACCTGGAGTTCATTCAGGTTTGGCATGTATTCGCGCTGGCGATTGCCAACGGAGTCGCATTCTCCTTTGCGATGCCCGCCCGGACATCCGTAGTGCCGGACCTGGTCCGCCGCAGCGATGTAGCCAGCGGCGTAGCTCTGTTCAGCACAATTTTCAGCCTGGGGCAGGTGGCGGGACCGACACCGGCGGGATTCATCATTGAGTACTTCGGCATGGCGCACACCTTCTTGGTCGCTGCGTTGCTGCTGGTGCCCGCCCTGCTGGGCATGGCCGTGTTCGACATACCCACCGTCGCGGGGCGCCAGAGGCTCGGCGCAGACGGTGCTCGGGAGTCCATGGTGCAGAGCATCCTGAGCGGTATTCGGTACGTACGCGGCCAGTCGATCATCATCGCCCTCCTGCTGCTCGGGCTCATCGTCATGACCTTCGTCATGCCCTTCCAGGCAGTCATGCCGGTGTTGGTGCGCGACGTGCTGAACCGCGGGCCGGACGATCTCGGAGTGCTCATGACCGCCATTGGCGTGGGCGCATTGATGGGTTCTCTGACCGCGGCCACCGCTCGCGGCATGCCCCAATTGACCAAGCTCATGATGATTGCCGGGCTGCTCGTGGGAGTCATCCTTACCCTGTTCGCGCTGTCCAACTTTTACCTCCTTTCCCTCGCGTTGGCGCTTGCCCTCGGCCTGACCACTCAGTCCTTCATGACGAGCAACATGACAATGGTGCAGCTGGCGACGCCCGACTACGTAAGGGCGAGGGTCATTAGCATCCGGTTCATCCTCGTCGGCCTCGGCCCCGTCGGAATCATGGCGATGGGAATTGCGGCGGAGAGCTTCGGCGCGGTGCCCTCCATCATCGCGATGAGCTCGCTGAACATCTTCTTCGTTGCGCTCGTGCTGATGCTCTTCCCTTCGTTCCGGCGCTCGCGCCGAGCGCCAGCGGCCAGCGAGCACCCGGAACCGGCCGAGATGGAGGCCCCGTCGTCAGGTTGACACCGTCCCCACAAGGCAAGAAACTCTGCCCATCCAGAAACAACTTCGAACATCCGAGGTGACCGATGGCAAGAGTGACGTACAGCCTGGAGGACTTCATCCACGACATGGACGAACTGGTGGAAGGCAAGCCCGACCAGGCAGCGCTGTTCGAGCGGGCTTCCTCCCACCTGCAGCGGCTGCTGGCCAACCCAGACGCGGTTCCGGAGCAGTACCGTGAGCCGATGGGCAACCGGACGCCGGAGAAGCAGTCTACTACCTACCTCCTGCACCAGGCGCCAAGCGGCCTGTCCATAACCTCCGTCGTATGGGCCCCTGGAAGCCACATCGGCCCGCACGACCACTGTACGTGGGGCATGATCGGCGTGCTGGAGAACACCCTCACTGAGACCCGCTTTCGGCGCCTCGACGACCGCTCGCAGGACGATTACGCGCTGCTTGAGCAGGACCGCGTCACACAGAACAAGCCGGGCGAGATCACCCTCCTCGTACCCGACGTTGACGAGATCCACCAGATGGACAACATGACTGGCCGCCCGACGCCCGAGATCCACATCTACGGCGTCGACCTGCGCGGCTGGAGCCGCCGACGCTATGACCCCGATTCGGGCAAGATCACGCGGTTCGCGACCGCGAGGTGGGACAACTGCTAATGGCCGGCAATGTGACCCCGGAAGAACTGAACGCCCTCTTGCAGGGTGACACGCCCTTCGCACTGCTGGATGTGCGTGAGGCCGGCGAGTACAACAGCACACACATCCCCGGAGCTTGCTGGCTGCCGAGAAGGCGGCTGGAGTTCCAGTTGCTCGACTCTGTCCCGTTCTTGGGCGTGCCAATCGTCGTCTGCGACGATGACGGCCGCAGAGCATCACTAGCCGCCGACACCGTTGAGCGCATGGGATACGCGAACGTGTCGGTGCTCGCAGGCGGCATCAATGCTTGGGTCAACAAAGGCTTCAGCACCGAGTGGGGTATGAACGTCCCCAGCAAGGACTTCGGCGAGCGCATCGAGATCCAGAACCACGTCGCCAATATCAGTGCAGACGAATTGCACGAGCGGATCGAATCGGGCAAGCCTACCGTCATCCTCGACTCGCGTACGCCGGAAGAGTACCGGAGGTTCGCTATCCCCGGGGGCCGGAGCGTGCCGGGTGGGGAGTTGCCCCTCCGCATCACGGACATCGCGGAAGGTCTGCCGGAGGAAGCGGCCGTCGTCGTCAACTGCGCGGGACGGACGCGGAGCATCATCGGCGCGCGCGTTCTCCAGCGCATGGGAATCCCCAATGTGTACGCGCTGACCAACGGCACGGCTGGCTGGATGCTGGCGGGCTATGAACTAGAGCGAGGGGCGGACCGCCTCGAAATGCCGCAGCCATCGGATGACGGATTGCGCGCTGCCGAGGCCTATGCCGCGCGCCTGGCCGAGGAGGACGGCGTTCGATACCTCGACGTCCGCGGGCTCCAGGAGCTGCGCAACGCGAGGGCTGAACGCACGGTGTACTTCATTGATGTGCGCACGCGTGAAGAATACGTGGCCGGACACATCCCGGGCTTTCGCTGGGTCCCAGGCGGGCAGGCCGTCCAGCGCACCGATGACGTCGCCGTCGTGAAGCACAGTGCCGTCGTCTTTTGTTGCGACGGCGTGACCCGCGCTACTGCCACTGCGTCGTGGTACCGGCAAATGGGCATCGAGGACGTGTACGTCGTGGACGGCGGCGTCAACGCATGGATCCGCGGGGGCTTTGCGCTGGAGGAGGGCGCGCCGGAGGAGGCGCCCTTCGGACTCGAGGGCGCACGCGTCGCAGTACCCGCCGTGTCCGCCGAGGAGCTTTCGCAGATGGTGAATTCGGTAGTCATTTTCGTGGACACGAGCCAGGAGTTTGCGGCGGGGCACGTGACCGGCTCGCGGTGGATCGCCCGCGGGTGGCTGGAGCTACGCATCGGCGACCACAATATCGAGAGAGACGCGCCCATTGTCACCACCTGCGCCGACGGTCGGGCGGCTGCGCTGGCCGGCGTCACGCTGTACGGGCTCGGCTTCACCAACGTGTCCTATCTGGACGGCGGCATGGCTGCGTGGCAAGTCTCCGAGTTGCCGGTTGAGCGCGGGCTGACGGGCGTCATGGCCATGCCAGGCGACATCCCGAACGACGTCGTGCTGGCTGGGCCGGAACGCAACTATGCCGACGCCGTGCACTACCTCCGGTGGGAGATCGCTCTCGGCGACAAGTACCTGGAGTGACGAGCGCGGCGCCTCAGTCGCGCTCGGTTGGCCGGACCAGGGGGTTCGAACGTGACGGAGGTGCGCGATGAGCCAGGGCAACATCCAGACCCAGATCATTCGAGTCGGCATCCACTCGGTGCCCGACGTTCAACACGGCTGGCGCGGTCTCGCGCTGGATGGCAACCGCAAGCGGAAGTGGTACACACTCCTCGAGAACGAGCAGTGCCTCGTTACTGCGCTCCTCGTCCCTCCGGGCGAGAGGAGCGTCCGCCACTCCCACGAGACTGGCGAGTTGAACATCCACTTCTCCAACGGCCTGCCTTATATACGTTGGAACGCCCCCGGCCTGCTGCACGGCGGCCTGCCGCAAACGCCAATTGACGACCCTGCGCAGGTGCAGCGGCTCAACGACGCCGAGGAGAGCATCCGCGCTGCAGGGCTTGACGCCGTCGCCAACGTCTTCCACGACCTCGCGGCGGACGTGGCCGGCTTCCGGAAATTGGTGGAGGATCTCGCGAAGCCTGAGCCGTCGCTCAACATAGGCATTGACGTGCTATTCCCTCCATTCAAGACGACCATAGACGACCCCACGGTACCCGGCGGACCAAGGACGGTCATCGGCCAATGGTACGACTAGTGCGCACCACGCCGGAGGTGCACCAATGGCGAAGGTGACCGAGGTCTACGCGGCGTCTTCCGCGCCGATCGTGCTGTGCGACTGTACGCCGCCCCGCAGCGCCGACCCCGCAGCCCTCGACGCCGTGGGCTCGGTCGGTGCAGACTTCGCCTGCGTGGCCTACAACCCCGGCAAGTTGCCGCGCGCGGACTCCGTCGCGGCCGCACTTGCCATCAAGGCGCGCACGGGCACGGACGTCGTATTCAACCTAGCCACGCGGGACATGAACAAGATCGCCGTGCAATCGCGGCTACTGGGTGCGCAGATGCTCGGGCTGGAAAACGTCGTTGTGCTGCAAGGCGACGGGTTCACTGAGGCGGAGGCGGAGCGCGTCAAGGCCGTCAACGACTATTCGCCCACAGCGCTCATCGCCGACGCCATTTCCATGAATGATGGCCTCGACTACCGCGGCTCCAAGCTCCGCGGCGAGACGTCGCTGTGCATCGGCGGCACGTTCGATCTCGCCCGCGACCTCGACCGCGAGGCGGCGCTGACTCGCCGCAAGGTAGAGGCGGGCGCGCACTTCCTCATCGCCCAGCCCACCTACGATCTTGGGTTGCGCCATCGCTTCCTGGAGGCCTACGAGCAGGTCGCAGGAGGGCCGCTGGAGCTGCCCGCCTTCTGGGGCATACAGGTGCTCGACAAGGACGGCATCATGCTCGGCAACGTGCCGGAGGAGACCCGGCGGCAGCTCCACGAGGGGCGGAAGGGAGTCGACATCGCTGTCCAGCATATGCAATCGCTCCTCGCCGACGGTGTGAAGGGCGTATACCTTGTGCCGCCCATCCTGCGGGGCGGGGCCAGGGACTACCAGGCCGCCCGCCAGGTAGTGGCTTCCGTGCGTTAAGACCGTTCCGCGCCCGCGGCCAACCTAACCCAAGGAGGGAGCCATGGAATACAGAACCTTTGGCGACACTGGCATTCAGGTCTCCGCGCTCGGATTCGGGTGCGGTGACGTCGGCGGCCTAATCGTGCGCGGAACGGTTCAGGAGCGCGTAGACGCCGTCGCACGAGCGCTGGACGCGGGCATCACCTACTTCGACACCGCGTCGGGTTACGGGCGGGGGCAATCGGAGATAAACCTCGGCGCTGCGCTGCGACAGCTCAAGGCGTCGCCCGTCGTCGGCACCAAAGTCCGTCTCATGCCGGAGGAACTCGACGACATCCCCGCCGCGGTCGCGCGCTCCGTGGAAGCCAGCCTTGCACGCCTTGGCAGCGAGCGCGTCGACCTCATTCAACTGCACAACCAGATTGGCCCCCAGCGGGGCGAGGGCCAGGCCATCCTGACACCGGAAGACGCGATGACGGTCGCTGCCGCATTCAAGGACCTCGGAGCTCAGGGCAAGGTGGGCGCGTGGGGATTCACGGGACTGGGACACACAGACTCCCTCCACAAAGTCGTAGACAGTGGCCGGTTCAACACGGTGCAGTCGAGCTACAACATCCTCAACCCAAGTTCTGGGCAGGCCGCTCCGAGGAATCACCCCTATCAGGACTACGGGATGCTGGCGCGCCGGGCTGCCGACAGTGGCATTGGAGTAATCGCGATCCGCGTCCTGGCGGCTGGAGCGCTCAGCGGCACCACTGAACGCCACACGCTTGCGGCGCAGTCCGTCGCGCCCATCGGCACGGGGGCCGATCTTGCCGCCGACGCCGCGCTCGCCCATCGGTTCAGCTTCCTCTGGGACGAGGGGTACGCCCAGGGCCCGGTGCAAGCCGCCATCCGGTTCGTCATTGGCAACCCCGCGGTCTCGACGGCGCTTGTAGGCTACTCCAGCATGGACCAGCTCGACTACGCCATCGCCGCAGCGGAGCGTGGCCCCCTGCCGGGCGATGCGATCGAGCGGCTGCAGGCCGTGTGGCAGCGGCTGGCGACGGCGTAGCCAAGACGGGGCTCTGCCGCTTGACGCGCCCTTACCCCGCCAGTATCTTCATGCGCACCCAACCAGCGGAAGTGGAGGATATCATGCCCAGACTGCCGGAGGTCACCCGCGACCAGCTGTCTCCTGATGACCAAGCCATCTACGATGCCATCGCCGCCAGCCGCGGCAGCGTGCGCGGACCCTTCGCCGCGCTGATGCACAGCCCAGACGTCGCCGGCCGTGCTGCCCACGTCGGCACTTACGTCCGTTTCGAGACGACGGTGCCCCGGCTTCCGCTGGAGCTCGCCATACTCGTCATCGCGCGCCACTGGGATGCCCATTACGAGTGGGTCGCCCACGAAATCCAGGCCAAAGACGCTGGCGCCCGCGAAGAAGCCATCGCGGCCATACGTGATCGCAAGGCGCCAGCGGGGCTGACGGACGACGAGGCGCTGACGGTCAACTTTGCCCTGGAGCTCCTGAACAACCACAAGGTATCCGATGCGACCTTCAACGCCGTCAGGGACGCCCTGGGCGAGCGCGGCGTAACCGACCTGACCGTCACAGTGGGGTACTACTCCATGATCTCTTGCGTGCTAAACGGCATGGAGATGCTGCCGGAGCACTCAACCCTGACGCCCTAGCACGGGCGCACAGCCGGGTTCTCATGGAACGCACCATCAGACTCGCAATTCCGGCAGACGCGGAACAGTGCGCGGACATCTACGCTCCGCACGTTCGCAGATCCGCGGTCTCCTTCGAGTTGGATGTGCCGTCCGCCGAAGAAATCGCAGGCCGCATTGAGACCACGCTCCAGCGGTTCCCCTGGCTCGTCTGCGTCAACGGCGACGATGTGCTCGGCTACGCCTACGCCGGACCGCACCGTCAGAGAGCCGCATTCCAGTGGTCCGTCGAGGTGTCCGTCTACGTCAAGGACGGATGCCAGCGCCAGGGTGTCGGCAGGGCCCTGTACATCTCGCTCGTGGCCTGCCTTCGAGCGCTCGGTTACTTCAAGGCCTACGCCGTCATCGCGCTCCCCAACGACGCCAGCGTCGGCCTGCACGAGGCGGTCGGCTTCCGCTTGGTCGGGACATTTGACGACATCGGTTACAAGCTGGGCCGGTGGCATGCCGTCGGCTACTGGGAGCTGTCTCTGCAGCCTCCGTCCCCGCCTTCCGACCCCGTCCCCGTCCCTAACGCCGTCGGAACGCCCGCGTGGACTAAAGCCCTCGCTTCAGGCGAGGCGCTGCTCCGATAACCAGTCGCCCTGAAGCCGGTGTTTCGCTTCAGGATGATGCCCTCTCCGTCTGGAGGCGAAAGAGGGGCCGCTCGCCCCAAAGGCCCATTGGGTGAGCGGCCCCGTTTTGCTCGACTAGAACGTCGTATCTACGCAACCCCGAGCCAGGGTGCGATGTTGGTGCCCAGGATCTTCTCCTTGTCCTGCTGGGTGATGCCTTCCATGTTCTCGATGCCGGCGGCGGTGTTGGGGAACGTCGACGGGGGGTGGGGGTAGTCGCTGCCGATGATGAAGTTGTCGCTGCCGATGGCGGCGATGGCCGACGGCAGGCACCACTCGTCGGGCTCGACGGCGACGAGGCAGGATCGGCGGATGTACTCGCTGGGCGGGTTGGGGACGCGCGAGCACTGGGGCTCGACGTGGTGGGTGCGGTCGAGGGTGTACATCAGCCAAGGCAGCCAGGAGCCACCGGACTCGAAGAAGACGAACTTGAGGTCCGGGAACTCGTTCAGGACGCCGCCGAGGGTCAGGCTGGCCATGCCAATCATGTACTCGAAGGCGAAGCCGAGGTAGTTGCTGATGTGCATCCGGTTATAGCGCTCCCACCCAATGGTGTACGTGGTGGGCACGTGGTCATGCACCTGGCACTGGAAGGGGTTGTGGTGGACGTACAGCGGCACGTCCAGCTCACTGATGGTGCGCCAGAAGGGGTAGAGCTCCAAGGAATCGTAGTTCCTGCCGACCCAGTTGCCGTTGATGGTGATGGCCTTAAG
>CAZCPU010000003.1:44280-45500 GCA_964499855.1 uncultured Dehalococcoidia bacterium
CCGACGGGGCCGGCGCGCCTCGACGCGCTCACGCCCTGGGAGATCTCGGACCCGCCGCCGCCGGTGCGCTGGCCGGCCGCGGTCGCGCGGAAGCCGCCGGCGCGGGCGTTGGGGTCGGCGAAGGTGACAGCGTCGCGGATGATGATGTTCAGCTCCTCCTCGGTGAACCCGGGCATCAGCGAGCGGAGGTCGCCGAAGTTGCTGCGGGGCAGAAAGTGGCTGTCGGCGTCGATCTTCTTGGTCTTGATGGCCGTCTCCATTGCCATGTCTCTTCCTCCTCGTGTAGGACACCTAGGCTGTTGCCGGGCATTATGGCGACTTTTGGGGTGGTCGGCAACGGGGCGATGCGCCGGTCCACCGGGGCAGTCGAGCGTCGACGCATGGGCGGCCAGGCTGTCGGAAGGAGCGAGGTTGTTTCAAGCACCCTTGTAGCTGCGGGAGAGTTGTTTCTGGAACAACCTCGTAGCTGCGAGAGGGTTGTTTCTGGAACAATTTCGTAGCTGCGCGGGGTTTGTTTCAGGAACAATTTCGTAGCTGGGATGGGGTGTTTCAGATACGAGGTTGTTTCAAAGCGTTTTTTTCTGTCCTCCGCGGCTGGGCGCTTGCGATGCGGGTGTGGCGTATAGCCACGATAGCTGGGTGATGGAGGTTCGAGCAAGGGGAAGATGGCAGGATTGTCACGGGGGGTCCGGGGCAATGGCGCCCTTCCCTGCCGCCCTTGTGGATTCCCCGGCCTTCGCGGAAATGGCGGTGGGGGTGATGGGAAAGCGGTGGGGGTGGCGCAGGGACGGATTTCTGCCTGTTGGCAGGACGGGCGAGTCGCGGCTCGCCCCTAGGATTTGATGGCGCGGCGAAGGCCGTTGGCCGCGGAGTTCCCGAACACCGGCCCCGTATAGGCGCGCGGGGAGGGCATTCGCCTTTTTGTCGACGCGGGATTACTTGACGCGTTCGCCGCCGCGGAAGACGGCGGTTACGTTGCCGATAAGCGTTATGTCCTGCGACGGGTCCCCGTCGACGACTATCAGGTCCGCTAGCTTCCCCTCGTCGATGGTGCCGAGCTTGTCGGCGATGCCGAGCAGCTCGGCGTTGTTGTAGGTCGCCGACTGGATGGCCTGGGTGGGCGTCAGGCCGGCGTCGACCATTGCCTTGAGCTCCCGGTCGAAGTGGCCGAAGGGGTAGTAGCCCCAGCCGCAGTCGGACCCGGCCATGAGCTTGACGCC
>CAZCPU010000003.1:45600-48564 GCA_964499855.1 uncultured Dehalococcoidia bacterium
TTCCAGCCGCCGCAGTCGCAGACGGTGGTCACGCCGGTCTGCAGCGCGATGGCGACGTTGTGGGCGGAGCGGAGGACGCGGATCGCGTCCGTGTCCTCACGGTTGACGTCCTCGCCGCGGCGGCCAGTGCCGGGCATGTTCGTGTGAGTGTGGCAGTCGATGAGCCCGGGAAGCAGCGTGCCGCCCGGAAACTCTAGCACCTCGCCCGACGCGCCGTCGGGGAAGGCGATCTGGTCATCGGGACCGACGGCCCGGATTCGCTCGTCCTGCAACAGCACGGACACGCCGGTCTGCACCGGAGAGTCGCGGCCGTCCATGACCCGGTCGGCCTTGAGTATTCGGAATACGGGCATCGCAGTCGGCATCATACCCTCCTGCAATCACTCGGATTGGGGGCTGTTTGACGCGGTAGTGTACACCAGGGTTGAGGGGTGTGCCACATGGGGGCGCCTCTGTCCCCGGCCTCCGCAAGGGCAAGCTCCAACCTTCCTGCAACATGGCGGCGGGAAGTGGCCGCAGAATCCCCCCGCAGATTGCGAAGGCGTGCGCTTGTGAGGGTAAACGGGCGTTGGTACACTCGGCTGACGGTCTGTTGGGAGCGTGCAGGCGGGGGTGATGGCGATCGTTGGCATACAGGCTAAATTCGTGAGAATCAGTGTCGTCATGGCGACCGTGTTGCTGCTTGTAACGCCGGTGGCATGTGGGCCGCAAAGTGCGGACGACGGGGCGACGGCGCAGGAGCGGCTCGACAGGGCGGCGGAGCGCATCCGGCAGGTGATGTCTGTGGACTTCACTCTGTCCCACGAGGAAGGCGAGACGCCGCTCCTGCCGGGAGTCGTGCTGCGGCAGGCGGAGGGGACGGTGGACGGTCCCGGGCGGGCGGTGGTCGACGTGGAGGCGATGGTGACGTTCACGAACTCATTCATCGAAATGCACATCAGCGTGGACGGCGAGGACGCGACTATGACGGACCCGCTCTCCGGCAACCCACTGCCGGTGAAGACGGACGCGCTGCCGTTCAACTTGCGCAACCTCGGGGGGACGCTGTCGGGGATCCTGATGGGTATACAGGAGCCGGAGTTCTCGGGCGACGAGAGCGTCGATGGGGTGGAGAGCAGGGTGATCGCGGGGACTATCTCCGGGGCGGCGATCAAGCCGCTCATTCCGGGGGCCGTCGCGGACCTGCAGCAGGAGATTGAGGTGTGGGTGGGCGACGACGACCTTCCACGGAGGGTGCGCATCGCCGGGCTTCTCCTGTCCAACGACGCGGAGGGGGTCATCCGCGTCCTGTCTTTCCGAAACTTCGACACCGCTCGGATTCAGTGAACCCGTCGGCCATGGGAGGCATCCCACCCACCGGCTGGCGCGCATGGCTGCCCCTTATCATAGTCAGCGGTGCGGTGCTCACGGCCGCCCTCGACCACACCGTCGTGGTAACAGTGCTGCCGGAGGTCATGCCCGACCTGAAGGTGCCGCCGACGGAGCTCGACCGGGCGGCGTGGATAATCACTGCATACCTTCTCGGTTTCACCGCCGCCATTCCGCTGACCGCTCGCCTCGCCGATGTTCACGGCCACGCGCTCCTCTTCCGCGCGTCGCTGCTCGTCTTCGCGATAGGATCCCTTGCCGCCGCGATGTCCCCCAACCTCGAGTTCCTAATCGGCGCGCGCGTCGTGCAGGCGCTCGGCGGCGGCGCCACCATCCCCGTAGGCATGGCAATGGCCGTCCACGCCTTCCCGGGTACTAGGCGCGCGATCGCTGTCGGCATCATAGGCGCCTGCGCCGAGGCCGGGATGGTGCTCGGCCCGCTGTACGGCGGCGTCATCACCAACCTATGGGGCTGGCGATGGGTCTTCTGGCTGGACATTCCGCAGGCCCTCGTCCTCATCTGGGCTCTCCGAGGATTCCCCGTATCGAGCCTGTCCGAAGTGCGAATGGACTGGGTCGGCAGTGCGCTCATGGTCACCGGACTGACAATGCTGGTCTTCGCGACGGCGCAGCAGTCAGCATTCGACGCCTCGTCGCCGTGGCCGTACGCGCTGGGTGGCGGTGGCGCAATCGTCGTCGGCCTCCTCATTTGGGTTGAGAGCCGTGCGCCCAACCCCCTGGTGCCGCCGTCCTTCTTTCGCTCGCGACAGGCAACGGCGGCCCTAGTCGTGAAGCTGCTGGTAGGCGCGTCCCTCATCATGGCAATGGTTACCGTGCCGCTGATGGCGAACACAGTGCTCGCGCAGAGCCCGCTCGAAGGCGGCCTGCGGCTCATGCGCATGACTGGCGCGATGCCCGTCGGCGCTGTAATCGGCGGCTTCCTAGCCTACCGCCTCGGCGAGCGGGCGTTGACCATATTCGGCCTTGCCGTCGGCAGCATCGGTCTGCTGTACATGAGCGGCTGGACGATTGACATCGCTGACCCGGGGATGACCCTGCATTTGGCCCTCGCTGGGTTTGGTTTCGGCCTTGTCATCGCGCCAGTCTTCGTAACCGCGATGGACGCGACGACGGCCGACTACCAAGCCACCTCGGCGTCGCTGGTGACGGCCGCCCGTATGGTGGGCATGACCTTCGGCATGGCCGCGTTAGCCGCGTGGGGCGTTGGCGAGTTCGAGGCGGCGACCCAGGGTCTCGCGCTGCCGCTGCCCTCGCCCGACCTCTCCAATGCCGAGTACGAGGCGCAGCTTGAGAGTTACACGTCGTCGGTGTCGGATGCCAGCATAGAGCTCTTTCAGGACTTCTTCCGAATCTCGGCTATGCTGCTGCTGACCGCCCTGGCGCCGGCGATAGCGCTCGGCGGGCGGCGAGTTACTGCGTCGACTCCCGCATGAGGTTGCGCAGTTCGACGGCGTCCCCCGGCTCGACGCCGCACTCTGCCGCTCGTCCCTCGTTGACCTCAATCGCGTAGAGGGCAGGTGCCGCTGATGTGTAGATTGGCAAAGGGTCAGGCGCAATCTCGTGCTCCGGCCGCAT
>CAZCPU010000004.1:0-39720 GCA_964499855.1 uncultured Dehalococcoidia bacterium
CGCCCGCTGGCGCCGCGCCGGGTGCAGCGGTGGCGCCGGCCCCGGCAGCCATGCCGGTCGCGGACCCAGGCGCCTCGCCGAGAGAAGCCCAGGAAGCCAAGATTGAGCGTGTGGTCTTTGGCGTCAACGTGCTCGGCATTGAGTACAGTGTCATGCGCCACGGCAGCCAGACGCAGTCCATCCAGTACCGCCCGGAGTACGAGCACCTGGTCGCGCTGGACCCCAACACCGGCGCCACGATTCCGGAACTGGCGACGGAGTGGAACCTGGAGCCCGACGGCCTTTCCTTCCGCTTCCAGCTTCGAAAGGGCGTCCCGTTCCACCGCGGCTGGGGCGAATTCACTGCCCGCGACGTTGTCCACACCCATGAACAGCTCGCGCTCCCGGACTCGGAGCACGGCCAGGCCTTCAGCTGGGCACGGGACGTCAGCGCCGTCGAGGCCGTGAACGACTACGAAGTGATTTTCCGCCTCACCTCCCCTGACGCAAATTTCCTGAGCAAGCTGGGTGAGCAGCAAAGCATGATGCCCATCCAGAGCAAGGCCCACTTTGATGCGGAGGGAGAGCCGCAGCACCCGGAGTCGCTCTACATCGCCGGCACCGGTCCCTACCAGATGCAAAGCCGTTCCATCGCCAGCTTCATCCGGTTTGAGCGGCCTGATGGAAACCACTGGCGGATCACGCCGGACTTCCAGGAGTTCGAGTACAAGTTTGTTGCCGAGCCTTCAACTCGGCTGGCCGGACTCCTGGCTGGCGAGATGCACATCGCCGACATACCCAAGGACCTGCAGCCGCAGGCCACCGGCAAGGGCATGCGAATCGCCAACGGCAACGTTCCCGGCTTGCGGACTTGGGTCAACATCTCCTGCTGCTGGACCGACCCGGAGACGGGCGCCTACCCCGCTAGGCCGGACAGCCCACTGACTGACGTCCGGGTCCGCAAGGCGCTGTCAAAGGCCATAAACCGCCCGCTCCTGAACGAGGCCTTCTTCGACAACTCGGCCTCGCCCATGTACATGAACCACTTCCATCCCACGCGGCTGGCGTGGAACCCGGAGTGGGAGACCAGGTTCCCGGAGCAGCACGGCTTTGACCCCGTGGCGGCCAGAGCGATCCTGGCGGAGGCCGGCTACAACGAAAACAACCCGCTGGAGACCAACTTCGACATCGTCGAGCTGCCCCACTACGCCGGCGCCAGTGACCTGGGCGAAGGCATCGCCGGTATGTTCTCCGACGTGGGTGTGAAAGTGACCCTGCTCACCCGGGACTCGGCGGTCAGGCGGGCGGCGTCTCGGGCCTTTGAGAATGAAAACCACCTCATCGTCTCGGCGTCCAGCTCGGACCACTTCTTCGGGTTCGCGGTGTGGACAACCCCCATATTCTCTAGGACAAACGCGAACAACATTCCCGAAGTCAATGCACTGACGGTGAAGGGAATGATGACGTTGGACCCGGACGAGCAGTTCAACATCTGGCGGAGCATAGGCGACGCGTATTACGAGACCTACCAGACGCTGCCGCTCTTCTGGCTCCCCGCCGAGGCGGTCTATAACCCGGAGTTCATCTCTGACTATGTCTTCCCGGGGTCCATCACCGGCACTTGGACACACATCCAGAACATCAGGGCGGCGCAGTAGCGCGGCAAGCCGCCTCGGGAGCACAAGGTCCGATTGTGCGACAACTAGGAGAGCCCCGCTCGCCTCGCGGTTGGCGGGGCTCTCCCTGCCGGCACTATCACTACGGCTCTGAGGTGTGGCGTGCTCCACACGCCCTCCCCTCTTCCCCCCCTGCGCACTGCGTGGTACCATCCCCCAAGTTTCGCGCTCGCGTGGCCTACGGCCACGCTATGCCGCAAAGGAGATGCCATGATTATCGACATCCACGGCCACTACACCACGGCCCCCAAGCAGCTCGGCGAGTGGCGACGCCGCCAGATCGACAACTACCCCTCGGGCCGCCTGTTCCGCGAGCCCCTCGACATCAGCGACGACGAGATCCGCGAGACCATCGAGAATGGCCAGCTCAAGCTGCAGCGGGAACGCGGCACCGACGTCGCTCTCTTCTCGCCGACGGCGGGCGGTATGGCCCACCACTACGGCGACTTTAACACCAGCCTTCAATGGTCCCAGACGGTAAACGACCTCGTGAAGCGCGTCTCCATGCTCTTCCCGGACAACTTCATCCCCGTCTGCCAGCTCCCGCAGTCGCCCGGCGTCGCGCCGGAGACCTGCATCGAGGAGCTCGACCGCTGCGTCAACGAGCTGGGCTTCGTCGCGTGCAACGTGAACCCCGACCCCTCGGACGGATACTGGACCGGCCCGCCCATGACGGACAAGTGGTGGTACCCCCTCTACGAGCGCATGGTGGAACTGGATGTGCCGGGAATGCTGCACGTGAGCATGTCCTGCAACGACAACTTCCACGGGACGGGCGCACACTACATCAACGGCGACACCACATTCTTCATGCAGTGCATTACAGGCGACCTGTTCAAGGACTTTCCGACGCTGCGGTTCGTCATCCCCCACGGAGGTGGGGCAGTGCCTTACCACTGGGGCCGCTACCGGGGCATCAACCTCGACCGGGGCAACGATCCCATTGAGGACCGCTTCTTCAACAACATCTTCTTCGACACCTGCGTCTACCACCAGAAGGGCATCAACGCGCTCACGGAGATCATCCCCTCGGACAACATCATCTTCGCGTCCGAGATGATCGGCGCGGTCCGCGGCGTCGACCCCAACACGGGCCGCAACTTCGACGACACGAAGCCCTACGTCGACAACTCGCCGCACCTCTCGGCCGAGGACAAGCAGAAGATTTTCGAGGACAACGCGCGCCGCGTGTATCCGCGCATTAACAACTACCTGAAGTAAGGGGCAGTAGCGCGCATGATCATCGACAGCCACGGGCACTACACCACGCTGCCGCCGGCGGTGGACGCGTGGCGCTCGCGCCAGATTGCCGAGCTCGCTTCACCCGCCAAGGGCTCCATTCGTGTCAGCGACGACGAAATCCGGGAGACCTTGGAGAACGGCCAGATTAAGCGGCTGCGGGAGCGCGGCACGGACAAGATGTTCTTCTCCCCGCGCGCGTCCTCGATGGGCCATCACTTTGGCGGCGAGAAGATCAGCCTCTACTGGACGCAGCACTGCAACGATCTCATCGCCCGCGTCGTCAGTCTCTACCCGGACGATTTTATCCCCGTCTGCCAGCTCCCGCAGTCGCCGGGCGTGCCGCCCAAGGCCTCCATCGAGGAGTTGGAGCGGTGCGTGAACATGGGCTTTGTCGGCTGCGTGATGAACCCAGACCCCTCGGGCGGCTACTGGACGGACCCACCCCTGAGCGACAAGGACTGGTGGTACCCCTTCTACGAGAAACTGGTGGAGCTGGATACGCCCGCAATGGTGCACGTCAGCGCCACCTGCAACCCCAACTTCCACAGCACCGCGTCCCACTACATGAACGCGGACACCACGGCCATCGTCCAACTGCACCAGAGCACGGTCTTCCAGGACTTTCCCGGCCTAAGGATCATCGTGCCCCACGGCGGCGGCGCCATCCCCTACCAGTATGGCCGATTCCGCGGCATCGCCCTGCGCGACGGCTTCCAGCCCTTCGACGAGTTCATCAAGAACATCTACTTCGACACCGCCATCTACGACAGGAACGGCTTGGAGCTGCTCCTTAAGGTGGCCGGCATCGACAACGTCTTGTTCGCCTCCGAGATGATCGGAGCCGTCAACGCCATCGACCCCCAGACTGGCCGGTACTTCGACGACATCAAGCCGACCATTGACGAGATCGACTGGCTCACGGACGAAGACCGCACCAAACTCTTCGAGGGCAACGTCAAGCGCGTTTACCCTCGGCTCAGGCAACACTTGAAGGACTAAGCCAAAGGAGGCAAGCCATGAAGCTGGTGTTCTTCAACGACTACCGACTCGGCGTCCTGAAGAAGGAAGAGGACCGGGTGGTGGACATGACCCTGGCCCTGGAGGAGATTCCCCGGGTAGGCCCCGGCGACTATATGTGCCGGCTCATCGAGCGGTGGAACGGGTTCAAGGTCCGCCTCGAGCGCAACGCCATTGACCTGCCAGGCATCCCCCTGAGCGACGTGCAGCTCCGGGCGCCAATCCCGAAGCCCGGCAAAATCCTCTGCATGGCCGCCAACTACCTTGAGAACGGCTTCCTCAAGGAGCCAAGGCCCATCAACGGCTTTCTCAAGAACCCGAGCGGCGTCATCGGCGACGGTGATACCATCCACCTTCCCCCGGCGGAGGCCACCATCTTTCACCACGAGGCGGAGCTCGGACTCGTCATCGGCCGCAAGGCGCGCAACATCTCGGAGGACGAGGCCTACAGCCACGTCTTCGGCTACGTGAACTTCATCGATGTCTCCGCCCGCGGTCTCGGCCCGCAGGGCGCCGACACCTTCCTGCAGGGCAAGTCTTACCACTACTTTGCTCCCATGGGTCCCTACCTCGTCACCGCAGACGAGGTGCCTGACCCGCAGGACGTCAAGGTGCAGCTCTGGGTCAACGACGAGCTCCACCAGGACTACAGCACCAGCGACATGGGCCACTCCATTCCCAAGACCATCGCCTGGCTGTCCTCCATCGTCACCCTCAACCCGGGCGATGTGATCGCGCTGGGCACGAACCACCAGGGCCTCGGCGCCCTGCAGGACGGCGACAAGGTCGAGCGCGAGAGCCCCGGCCTCGGCCGCCTCACCAACTACGTCTCGGACCCGAGGAAGCGCGAGTGGCAGCGCGGCATCGACCAGGAGATGGCGGACCGCGTCGCAGGAAGAATCTAATCCAACGGCCTCAACCCACGGAGGTAAGGAGCAGCCATGAAGCTGGTCATGTACAACAACTTTCAGCTCGGCCTCTTGCAGGACGGCGGCGTCATCAACCTGTCCGAGTCCCTCTCGGACGTGAACGCCCCCACCCCGCAGGACCTCGTCAACGCCGTCATCGCCGATTTCGAGGGCACGTTCCGGGGACGCATCGAGGAGATCGCCTCCAAGGGGCAGTCCATCCCCCTGGACCAGGTGCATCTGCGCTCCCCGCTGCCGCGACCTGGCAAGATTCTCTGCATGGCGGCCAACTACCTGGAGAACGGCGCCCTGCCGGAGCCCAAGCCCATAAACGGCTTCCTCAAGTCGCCCGAGTCCGTAATCGGCGAGGGGGAAACGGTCATTCTCCCGTCAGTGCACGAGGCGCCCGTGTTCCACCACGAGGCGGAACTCGGTGTCGTCATCGGCAAGGAAGCAGTTGACGTCTCCGCCGAAAACGCCTTCGACCACATCTTCGGTTACGTCAACTTCAACGACGTTTCCGCCCGCGGTCTGCACCCCAACAGCTTCCTCTGGATGAAGTCCCACGATACCTTCGGCCCCCTGGGCCCGTGGCTCGTGACCGCAGACGAGGTGGAGGACGCCCACAACCTGCAAGTGCGCCTCTGGATCAACGGCCAGATACGCCAGGACTACAACACCAGCGACATGGCCTACAAGCTTCCGGAGACCATCGAGTGGCTCAGCTCCATCGTCAAGCTGGAGCCGGGTGACCTCATCGCCACCGGCACCAACCACCAGGGTCTCGGCCCCATCCAGAACGGCGACATCATGGAGATGGAGATCGACGGGCTGGGCAGGATCACCGTGAATGTTAAGGACGAGCTCAACCGGGAATGGCACCGAGGGGTGGACACTGACATCGCGGACTGGGTCGCCGGCCGCAGCAGCGAGCCGCCCGCCTGGGCGCGACGATAACGACAGGCAAAGAACGAAGGAGGCATCATGGCAAGACTGAACAAGATCATTGAGGCCCTGGAGGAGGGCAAGCCCGCTATCACGACATTTGCGGGCCCGTCCATCGACAACGCCATCGCGGTCAGCTCCGCGAAGTACGACGGCGTCGTCTTCGAGTCCGAGCACAATCCCTACGACATCAAAGAGCTTCGACACTGCCTGCAGTACATGTTGAATCGCAAGCAGATCCTGGACGGCGGCACGCTGGCCCCCGCTGTGACTCCCACCGTGCGCATCCCACCGAACGGCGGTGAGATGAACCAGTGGCTGGCCAAGCAGGTGCTGGACATCGGCTACTACGGCATCGTTTGGCCCCACGTCAGCACCGTGGAGGAGGCCTACAACGCCGTCGCCGCCTGCCGCTACCCCCGCCCGCGAGACGCCGAGTACTTCGAGCCCGAGGGGCAGCGCGGTGACGCCCCAGGCAACGCGGCCCGCTACTGGGGCCTCTCCCAGCAGGAATACTACAAGAAGGCCGATGTCTGGCCCCTCAACCCCGAGGGCGAGATCCTCTGCATCATCATGTGCGAGGAGATAAAGGCCATCGAGAACCTGCCGGACATGCTGAAGGAGGTCCCCGGCATCGGCGTGGTCCTCATCGGCGAGGGCGACCTGTCCCAGAACCTCGGCCACCCCCGCGACTACTACCACCCCGTCGTGGTTGAGGCGATGGCTGAGATCCGGGCCATCTGCAAGGAGCACAACGTGCCCGTCGGCCACCCCCACGTGGGCCTCGACAACATCGACCACGTCATCGAGGACGGCTACCGCTACCTCATGGTCGGCGCCGAGCGCTCCTACAACGGCCTCAACAAGGCGCGGGAGCTCGCCGGCCGCGCCTAACCCACAGCGCGCCAGCTTGGCAGCCAAGGAGGGGTCACGGGTATCCGTGACCCCTCCTTCTGGTTTCGGCATTGCGCTGCGGCCGTTATGGCGAGGGGGGACGACTACGCTGGCCTCTCCGCTTCGAAGACCCACCGTGTCGCGTTCTGCGGGAAGCTTGCCTCCGTCCAGCCGAAGGCCACCCGCGGGGCCATCCGGTACACGACGGCGCCCATATCGACGAGGTCCATTTCCTCCGACCCTGGTTCGAAGCCGTACTTCGGGTTGAACGCCTCCTCAAATCCGCGAATGACCTCGGCGTCGTTCGTAACCTCGCTCATCACCCCCTCGAGCACCACCACCTCGTCGCCGCTCTCCAGGTGCACCGTCGCCCTTGGGTCCGCCGCAAGGTTGCGGCCCTTTCGAGAGTCGCCCCCGGTCCCGAAGTGAAAGGCGCCGTCGAACCACACGCCCCACACGGGCATCGCATGCGGCCTCCCATCCGGGCAGACGGTGACCACCCAGTAGTTCCGGGAGGCCTCCAGCCGTTCCTCGGCCCACGCCCACGGCAAAATCTCCCCCTCGGAAGCGGGCGCGATGCCGTAGTCGCTGGGCACGCTTGGCCTGCTCGCCGCGGGTGCGCCACTGGTGCGCTCTGGTTCGTCAGCCATTGCAGTCTCCTCCGCGGCATGGCCGCGCAATAAACGGGGTAGGCGCACCGGATTCGAACGCCGTGCGGCCTGTGTTTGTGAACCGTGCTGCTACGGCAGTCCCTTGAACCGGCGGGTAGACGGAGACCTAGCGGGTGGGCGAATGGTACTCGCCCACCAGCATGGAGCCCTCCGTGACCCGCTCCTGCGGCGCGCGCGCAAGCACCAGCTTCTCAGGCAGCACGATGCCGCCGGAGAAGACAAGCCGCATGGCGGTGTCGACGGTGATGTCGGTCTCCATCACGTCATCCTCGTGGATGAAGGCCATGTTGCCGGATGTGGGGTTGGGCACCGTCGGGATGTAAACGACGGCCAGGGACTGCGACCGGTCCGGCGTGAACACGCGCCCGGTCACAAAGCCGAGAGCGACCATACCCTCGCGCGGCCACTCAACGAAGACCACACGCGTAAACGTGGCCGACGACGTGAGGGAAGTAATTCCCTGTTGCGTAATGCGGTAGAAGGTCTTGACCAGAGGAACCTTGCTCAGGACGTCATCCTTGAAGATGAGGACCTTGTTTCCGATGCGCGTGGAGTCCATCCAGCCGGTTATGTAGAATAGGACAACAATGAAGATCAGTCCCACGCCTGGAAAGTCCCACGGCTCGCCGTCTACGATTGGCAACGCTCGAATGTAGCCGTCGGCCGTGCCGATTAGGAACGCGAGCAGCAGCACGGTCACCACCAGCGGGATGAGCGCAATGAACCCCCGCAGCGTCCGGCTCTGAATGTGGGTTTCCACCCGTTCAAAGATGTTGGGCTTCTTCTCCTCCTCTTCAATCCTGCCAGGACTGTTGCCGTCGTTCTGGTTCGTCATGGCGCCTCTCCTATGCTGGACCAGTGTTGGCGGCCCGAATCGATCGGTCTTCTCTATGGGAACCGCCGCAATGGCGTCTTGTAACGATTGGGTCTGACCGCTCCCATAGAGAATAGCTTCTCTCAGGGGGATTTAGCGCAGATTGTGTATGAGATGCATGCGTGCGTCAAGGTGCATCTGTCTCGAACGCGTGCGAGGCTGCAAGTTCAGCGGTCGAGTTGGAAGGCAGCCAGAACCATGCGTGAGCGGCAGTGGCCCGCCGGGGCTTTGTTGTCGCTGATTGGCCGGCATGCTATCCTGAAATTACATACCGTATTGAGGGAAACGTGGGAGACAGTACGCTCGTCGAGTTCTTGAGGGACATCTTCATCATCGTCGCAGCGGCAGCATTGGTCTTGTGGACGGTGGTGATGGTGACCATCGCCATCCTGGTCTACAAGAAGCTCAACGCCGCCTTGGCTGCTGCCCGCAGCGCGGCCCACAATCTCTCGGAGAGCGGTCAGGCCGTCAGAGACTCATTCGCAGGCAAGAATCCCTTCTTCGGCATTGCCGCGGCGGGATTGGGGAAGGCCATAAGCTCAATAGTCAAGTCCGCGTTCAGGCGGTAACGCCGAGAATCTAGGGACCAGATTAGGAGGGAATGACATGTCAAATGATAACGGTGGGAGCTTTTTCAATGCCTTTCTGCTGGGGGCCGCCATCGGGTTCGTCGTTGGCGTACTGGCTGCGCCCCGGTCCGGCCAGGAGATGCGCGACGAGATCAACGAGCGCACCCGCGGCATCCGCGAGCAAATGGAGCATCTCGCAGAGCGCGTGCGCCAACAGTTGAGCCGAGAGTCCGAGACTTCCGGCGACGGCGAGGGCTCCAAGAGCAACTAGCCACGGAATCAAACCCGGCTTCACATTCAGCAGGAGGGCCCGCTACTACGCGGGCTCTTCTGTGCGGTGGAATTGGCCAGTGCCTGTGCCCTCGAGTCCCCTGGGTAAGACGGAAGCCGCTCCATAGCCATGTCTCTATCCCCTATTCGGACATCAGGCACAACTTTCCTTTCCCGATTGACACTCTTTTCGGGCTCTGCTATTTTTCAAGCAGTAATTGCGAACGACAACCATTGTCAATCGCACCATCGAGGTTTGTGATGGTAGAGTCTAACGACCAGTTTGTTCCCCAAGAGTCCAGCCGGGAAGCGCCCTCCACCGAGCCGTCGGAGGGTTCCACGCCAGCGAGAAGCAGGCGAGGCAGGCCCCTGGGAACCGCCGCGAACCGTGCCAGGCAAGCTGTCGGCCGCGGCAGGAACGCTGCCCTCAACTTCGGCGGTTCCATTCAGGAGACCATCCGCAATTCACTGCATGATCCCAGGGACTACGTGGTCATGGTGCGTGTCAGCAAGGATGCCCTTGAGCGGCTGGACGAGCTGGTTGAATGCGGGCTCCTGAGCAGTCGATCGACGGCTGCCGCGTTCCTCATCTCGGAGGGCGTCCGGGCACGCTCTGACCTCTACGAGAAGATCGCAGAGCAGACCGAGGTCATCAGGGAGGCCCGAGAGAAGCTCCAGAAACTGCTGGAGGACTAGCGCCCGGGATTTGGCGCATTCCATCTCCCTTGGTGCCATTCGCACGCAGCGTCGGAGTCTCGTTCCCCATGTCCCCGGCATGACCCTTGCCATGGACGCACGGCGCCGGACAAAATACGTCCATTCGTTCACCAAGGAGTAGCTCCCATGATCGTTGCCACCACCAGCGAACTGCCAGGCATGACTGTCAAGGAAGTGAAGGGACTGGTCCAGGGGAACACCATCCGTGCGCGAAACGTCGGGCGCGACATCATGGCCGGGCTGCGCAATATCGTTGGCGGCGAGATTACGGAGTACACCCGGCTGATGACCGAGTCACGCGCGGAAGCTACCCACCGCATGGTCGAGGAAGCGAACAAGCTGGGCGCGAACGCCGTGCTGGGAGTCCGCTTCACGACGTCGACGGTAATCTCAGGCGCAGCGGAGCTGCTGGCCTACGGCACGGCGGTCGTCGTCGAGGAGTCCTCGTAGGGGTCGCCCTTCTTCTATTCCACCTCGACTTGCGGTCGCCGCAGGTGCCGCGCGACCGCGACGACCGCGAAGAAGAAGGTTGCCACCAGCGCCATCGCGGGCCCCGACGGCAGGTCAGCGTAGTACGAAAGGTAGAGTCCCGACACCGCCGAAACCCCGCCAATCGTGGCGCCCCACACCATGACGGCTACGAATCGCCGCGCGATCAGGTAGGCCGTCGCCGCCGGAGTGATGAGCATCGCCATCACCAGCACGATGCCCGCTGCCTGAATGCCGATGACTATCATCAGGGCCAGCAACCCCAGCAGGATGTACTCCACCACGCCCGTCCTTATGCCGATCACCCTTGCGCCTACCGGGTCAAACGTGGTGTACACCAGCTGCCAGTGGTACGTGTACAGCCCCACCACTACGAGGGTTGCCAGTCCCAGCGACACCACGACGTCCGTCGCGGAAACGCCCAGGACCTGCCCGAGCAATAGGTCCTCGATGTTGACCGTAACGCCCGACGATTGGGATAGCATCACCAGCCCCAGCGCAAACATACCCGCGAAGATGATGCCGATTGACGTGTCCTCGCTGATGCCCGTGCGGCGGGCGACGCCGCCCATGATGACCGCAAGCACGACGGCTGCGGGGACCGCGGCGAAGAAGGGGCTGAACCCCAGCAGGAATGCCAGTACCATCGCCGGCAAAACCGAGTGGGCCAACGCGTCACCCATGAAGGCCCGTCCCCGGGTGATGACGTACGCCCCAAGCGCCGGGCACATGATCCCCACGAGCAGGGACACGATGAGGGCCCGGACCATGAAGCTGTATTGGAATGGGCCAAAGATGAGGTCTATCATTCCGAGTCTCTTGACGGAGCTTCGGGCGCGTCATGCGAGTGCCCGTGCCACATTCCGCGTCCGTGCCAGTGGCCCCGCGTAAAGTCCATCCCGTGTGACCCGTAGAGCTCCTGGAGCACCTCTGACGTGAAGGCCTCCGCCGGCGGCCCCCATGCGCATACGTGCCGGTGCAGGCACAGCACCATGTCGAAGCGTTCCGCCAAGTTTGAGAGGTCATGGGTGGCAAGCAGTATGATGCAGCCTTCGTCGCGGAGCGACCGCAGCACGTCCACGATCTCCTGCTGCGCTCCCACGTCGACGCCGCTGAAGGCCTCGTCCAGAAGGATGATGTTGGCCTCCTGCGCCAACGCGCGTGCTATGAATACGCGCTGGCGTTGACCTCCCGAAAGTTCGGTCATCAGGGACCCACGCCGTTCCCACATGCCTACGCGGCCCAGGCATGCCCGAACCAGCGTGCGGTCGCCCCGGCCGGGTCGGCGGAGTGGGTTCGCTCCGCTTCGACCCAGCGTGACGACGTCCAGGACAGAGGCCGGAAACCGCCAGTTTATGCTGTCCTTCTGCGGCACGTAGGCCAGTGCGCCTCGAAGGTCCACTTTGCCTCTGCTGACTGGAAGCTCACCGGCAATCACGTCAAACAACGTGCTCTTGCCGGCCCCATTCGGCCCGAGGACTCCCACCAGAGCGCCTCCCCGCACGTTGAAGGTGACGTCTGACAGTGCCCGGAAGGCATTGCGTTCCACCGTCACATGCGCAACGCCAAGTTCTGGTCGCAGCGCCGTAGCCATTGACATCGCTTCCCCTTATCTGAGCGCCGACACGATCCGGTCGACGTTGGTCCGTACCATGGTGATGTACGTGTCCGCATCGCTGCCTGGTCCGCCCAGTGAGCCGGAGTACAGCCGGACCAGGTCCGCGCCGGACTCCTCCGCGACGGCCAGCGCGAGCCGTTCCGTAACCGTCGTTTCTCCAAAGATCACCGGTACATTGTACTTCTCGACGTCTTCAGTCAGCTCCGCCAGGTCCGCCGGGGAGGGCTCGACGTCCGTCGTAGTGCTCAGCACAACGCCCACGACTTCGAAGCCATACCGAATGGCGAAGTAGCCAAAACTGTCGTGCGAGGTAACCAGCAGGCGGCGCGCCTCCGGCACTTCGCTTACCCGGGACGTGGTCCAGTTGTCCAACTCCGACAACTCCCGGTTGTACGTGTCGGCGTTGAGCAGGTAGTCATCAGCGCGGTCGGGGTCCAGGGCGCCAAGTCGCGCCGCAATGTCATTCACCGCGCTCTGGACCCGGAGAGGATCGAACCAGAAGTGAGGGTCTTCAAGCCCGTGACCGTGGTCGTCGTGCTCTTCCTCGCCTTCCTCGGTGAAGTGCTCAATCTCCTCGATGGCCTCCTCAGGGGTTATCGTTCCGGCTTGGGCCGAGAGCAGCAGCTCCATCAACATCGCCGGCAACTCTTCCTCCTCTTCACCGTGGTGTTCGCCCTCTTCCTCCATTTCCAGGCCTTCCAAGTGTTCGCCGATCTCCATCAGGCCTTCAATCGCCGTGATCTCGCCATCTTCCACTTCGTGGACCACATGGCTCAACTCTTCCAGCAACTCGACCTCGTCCGCGTGCGTGGCCGCAAACTCTATGGGGTCTATGCCTTCACCGAGCTCGATTACCGTGGCGGGATCGCGAGCGGCGTTATGCAGCAGTTCCTGCAACCACGCGCCCTCCAGGCCCAGGCCAATGCTGAGTACGAGGTCGGCGTCGGCGATCTGGGTAACGTCCCTTGCGCCGGGCTGGTAGGTGTGCGGGTCCGCGCCGACGGACAGCAGGCTGAACACCTCAACGTTGTCTCCACCGATGTTCTCCACCCAGTCCGCCACGATGTTGTTTGTGGTGACGACGTTCAGCTTCGGCTGCGCTGCCGCCCCACCTGAACACCCCGCTAGAATTGTGACCAGCAGCAACGGTGCCATCATTGCTGCCGTCCAACCCATGAGCCGACCCCTGTGCATCCTCGATTTGTCCATGTCACCCTCTCCCTTTTGTTTTGCGCTGTAGTTCAGGAACCCACCAAATCGGCAATTGTGTCACCATGGTCGTGCGCGTGTGCGTGCCCATGTCCATGCGGGTGGACTGCCGGCCTTGAGTGCTCGTCCTGCAGGCAGGTCGGACACGTGACGTACAGGTCTATGCGGTGTCCGACGATGACCCCCGGGATCTCTCCGCTGAGCGCCCGCAGGAACCGCTCCAGCGTGGCCGCTCGAAACTCCGAGACCAGCCCGCACCGAATGCACACCGTGTGGTGATGGTGTTCAACCCTTGACGGACTGTACCGTGGCGCCCCGTTCATCATGTTCAACCGGCAGATGGCGCCGACCTCCTGCAAGAGTTTCAGCGTGCGGTAGACGGTTGCCCTGCCTATTTCCGGCAGCTCCGACACGATCTCCTCCGCGGTGAAGCCCTCCTGTTTGTTCTCCAGCGCATGGATGATCTCGCGGCGTGGAAGGGTGAGACGATACCCGTTGTCCTCCAGGGTCGCCGTGAAGTTTGACCGGACCGCCTGCTCCGTCATGTTGATACCCTATATCAATTTTGTCTCAATTGGCCTGCTCGTCGCCCCGAATGGAGGATATTGGAGAGTTCCTTAGCTATAGCAGACCATCAAGATGATGGGATGATACTATATCTCACTATCGGTGTAAACAGCTCAATCGATTTGACGCCATTCGGCTTCGTGACCCCTGCTGCGCAAGGTAAGGTGTACAATGATCCCGGCGCATCGCTTGAAGCGGGCATCGCGATTCCTTCCCCGCATCGGTGGCTTAGGGGCACACATTCTCGTGGCGCCAAGGGAGTGGGCAATCAGAAATGGCGGAATCGGGCAAGAACATGCCTAGGATCGTCGTGAAGACACCTACCCTGTCGGTTATTGCGGAGGCACAGGCCAGGGTGCTCCTCACTCGGATTGCCGGACGCCTTGACGGGGAAAACGTGCAGACCTTCCGCCAATCCCTGGAGTCGCTGGAAATTGACGAGTATCAATTGTGCGTCCTTGACATGGAGCAGCTGACGTACATCGCCAGCGACGGGCTTCGAGTACTTCTTGGCCTTAGGCGAAGACTCTCAGAGAGCCCATGCATGTTGGCCCTCTGCAGTCTCCCGTCCAGCGTCGCAGCAATTTTCGAGATCAGTGGCTTTGCCCGGGTTTTTCCCATCTATCCCACTATTGAAGCGGCTACTGCAGCCGGTAGAGATTAGGCTCCACTTCCGCACAACGTTCTTCCGCCCCTTCTGCATTTCTTGGTGTTGCAGGAAAGCACTAGACCCCACGCCATATCTTGGCTACAATCTGCGTACCTTACGTTCGGGGTAGGTCAGTCTGCGGCCGATATTCTGCCGGAAAGGAATGCGCCCAACCAGAGCCGGGCGCCTCTCTGTTGGCGGATACCCGCTATGGCCGGGACGGCCCTTTACCCTTGAGCCTACCGGAAGGAGCAGGGTCAATGAGCACAGATGACAGCCAGAATGAAGCCAGGACAGTTGCGGATTCCAAGAACCTCACGGTCAGTGGGGAAACCAGCAATGGTGTGCTGGTAGCCAGCGTTGCCGGTCGAGTGGACGGCAGCAACGCCCAGGACTTTCAAAGCGCCATTGAGACACTATTGGGTGACGGCGCCGCTGCCCTGGTGATGGATCTGGAGAACCTCGCATACATTAGCAGCGCTGGCCTCCGCGTTATCCTTTTGATCTCCAGGCAAATGCAGGGCCGTTCCGGCAAGTTTGGCGTCTGCGGTATGACCGGCGCGATTAGTGAAGTGTTCGCTCTCAGCGGATTCGACAAGATTATCCCGATCCATGCCGCTCGGGCCGATGCCCTATCGGCGATGGGTGGCTAGGCTGCTCTCGCTCATTCCGAGAGGACATCGGCCACCTGTAAATGTCCCTGTTGGCATCATTGCCGCACCAAGCTTCAAGTAGCCCTGGCAGGGAGTGAAACGCGCATGGAACACCTTGCGGAGAACGAACGTACCTTTAAAATCCTGGTCGTGGACGACGAGCCTGACGTCGAGCCACTGGTCCTCCAGCGCATGCGACGGCGCATCCGTTCAGGCAGGTATTCGTTCGTGTTCGCGCAGAACGGCGTTGAGGCCCTTGAGCGGCTTCAAAATGACGGCACCATTGACATGGTGGTGTCCGACATTAACATGCCGCAGATGGACGGTCTGACGCTGCTTCAGCAGATTCCTAACGTGGACCCTGACATCAGGGCCGTCATTATTTCCGCCTACGGTGACATGAAGAACATCCGCACCGCCATGAATCGCGGCGCCTTTGACTTTGTCACCAAGCCCATTGACTTCGAGGACCTGGAGGTCACCATCGAACGCACCCTGGGACACATCGCCCAGTGGCGCGAAGCCCTCTCCTCCCGAGACAAGCTGGTGGCGCTGCAGAACGAGTTGGACGTTGCGCGTAACATGCAGCAGTCCATTCTGCCCACCGCCTTTCCCAAGGGCGACGATTTTGAGATTTATGGCAGCATGGAGCCCGCGCGCAGCGTCGGCGGTGACTTCTTCGACGTCATCCACCTCGACCATGAACGCATCGGCCTCGCCATTGCCGACGTTTCCGGCAAGGGCGTGCCCGCCGCCCTGTTTATGATGTCCAGCCGCACCCTTCTCAAGGGCTCCGCCATTGGAAATCCCGAGCCTTCCGAGGTGCTCCGGGAAGTCAACGATCTGCTCACGCAAGACAATGACGCCGCCATGTTCGTCACCGTCTTCTACGCGGTCTACGACCCCTACACGGGTAGGTTTACCTACGCCAATGGCGGCCACAATGCCCCCCTGCTCGTCAAGGCCAACGGAGAACGCTCTCTGCTGCCGTTGACTGCAGGGCTGGCTTTGGCCATCGTTCCGGAGATGGAGTTTCAGCAGGACTCCATCGTCCTCAGCCCCGGTGACACCGTGGTTCTGTATACCGACGGCGTCAATGAGGCCATGAACAGGGACCATGAGGAGTTCGGCAACGACAGGCTCCTTGACATCTTTTCGGCCGGTCCTCCCAAGTCAGCCACGGAAGCAAACGACTTGACATTCGATGCGGTGTCGAATTTTGTGGCGGGCGCAGCCCAGTCTGACGACATTACCTGCCTCGTCATTCACCGCAAGGGGGCCAACTCTTGAGCGAAACTCTTGCACTGAAGGTCCAAACCAACCGCGGTGAGATCAGCCACATCACCGCCGAGGTGGAGACACTCGCAGAGCGCGAGGGATGGGCGCCTGACCTTGCCTTCAAGGTCAATCTCGCCCTGGAAGAGTTGGTCATCAACATCATGGACTACGGCTTCGACGGCGGTGATCACGAGATCGACATTACGCTCATCTCTGAAGACAATCGGCTCACCATCGAGATTTCAGACAGTGGCAAGGCCTTCGATCCCTTGACGGACGCCCCCGTTCCGGACGTGAACGCCCCAATGGACGAGCGTCCAATCGGCGGCCTCGGCGTCTATCTTGTCCGCAACATGATGGACGATATGCAGTACCGCAGAGAGGGTGACCGCAACTACCTCACCTTGATCGCCAATAGGGAGCAGTAGATCGGATGCCTGGAGAACAGTCGGCCGTGCGCTCCATTCCCGCGAGCGGATTGGCCAAGGCTCTCTTGATTGCCGCCGCTCTCCTTGCCATCGTGTCTAGTTCTTGCGACCTTATTCCTGGCGGAGAGGACGCCCAGAACGGCGATACCGGGATCATGGATGACGTGGTCGCCCCGGTGCCGACTGCTGAGCCCGTCGACGAGGGCGTGCCTGGCGTCTTCCCGGACCGCATCCACTTTGGACAGAGCGCGGATTTCAGCGGCACCGCTAGGGCGCTCGGCACCAACATGCGCCTCGGCATCCAAATGGCCTTCAACGAGGTCAATGAATCCGGCGGCATCAACGGAAGGCGACTGGAACTCTCCAACCTTGACGACCTCTACACGCCCGACAAGGCCGTGCTCAATACCATAAGGCTGATTGAAGAGCTTGAGGTATTCGCGCTGATTGGCGCCGTCGGCACTCCGACTTCCCGCGCCGCAGTGCCCGTCGCACAGGAGGCCGGCGTACCCTACATCGCACCCTTCACCGGCGCCGAGTTCCTGCGAGACCCTAATCTGACCTCCGTTCTCAATCTCCGCTCCTCCTACTACCAGGAGACGGAGGAAATGGTTGAGCGGCTTACTACGGATCTGGGCATTACCCGTATTTCAATCTTCTACCAGGACGACTCCTTTGGGCGCGCCGGACTTCAGGGCGTCCTGAACGCATTGGATAAGCGGGACATGGAGTTGGCCTCTATCGGCCTTTACCAACGCCTTACCACTGCCGTCAAGGCTGCCCTGCTGGACATTCGGCAGGGTGACCCTCAGGCCGTCATTATCATCGGCGCGTATCAGCCCGCCGCAGCGCTCATCCAGTGGACCCGCCACCTCGGTTTGGACCCAGTGTTCATCGCCGTCTCCTTCGTGGGCAGCAATGCCCTGGCGGAGAGCCTGGGAGCAAACGGCAAGGACGTCTTCGTAACGCAGGTCGTGCCCTTCCCGTCCGACGACTCCCTCCCCATCACAGAAGACTACCTACAGGCGCTCGAACGTTACTTCCCCAACAGGGAGCCGGGCTTCGTTTCCTTTGAGGGCTACCTGGCAGGCAAGCTGGCCATTGAGGGCCTCAAGCGCTGCGGTCAGGACATTACCCGGGAGTGCTTCCTTGAATCGCTGCGAGACGGGGAGCCTATCGACCTTGGCGGCTTCCGGGTACAGTATGGCCCGGGTGACAATCAGGGCTCTGACAGCGTCTTCATCACTCGTATTGACGAAGAGGGTGAGTTTCAGCCCATAACAAACCTGCGGGACGCATTCGTTCAATAGAGGCAGTGTCATGGTTAGGTCATTACTGAATCTCCGCTATCGGATTTCCACGCAGCTCTACATGGCCTTGGGAAGCGCCGTGGCCCTCACCATCGCCGCCAGTCTTGTAGGCTGGTTCTCCTTCAACAACCTTGGCGAGGTCCAAAGCCGGGTCAATGACGATACGGTGCCGGAGCTGACCGCGGCGTTCAAGGTGGCCCAGAGCACCGCGGCCCTGACAGACGCCGCACCCCGCCTTGCCAATGCCAACTCCTTCCAGGACCTGGCCACCATCGCCTCCAGTGTCGAGGAATCCCACGAGGACCTCCTTGAGGATCTTTCCGGTCTCCGGAGCGGGGATAGCCACACCGCCACGTTCCTGAGCATTGAACAGAACGTCGACAACCTGCTCAGCAACATCGACGCCATCAGGGAACTGCGCGCCACGCATTTTCAGCTGGAATCCCGCTCCGATTTCCTGCGTCAGGATCTCGCCGAGATCCGGGAGCAGCTGGACGGTCTGCTGGTTTCTGAAGTCGACGACCAGCTCTTCTTCACCATGACGGGATTCAGGACACTTGAGGATCCGCCTGTCCCGCAAGAGGAGTACTTCGCTCCTGAGCAGCTGGGTCGCTATCGCCTGTTGGCCGACCTGCACGCCCAGTCCGACAGCTCGACGCTCCTCTTGGAGAGCGCCTTCAGCATTTCCGCCGCAGCCCTCCTGGAGCCGTTGGAAGAGAGCTTTGAGTCGTCCGCAGGTGAGATCTTCCGCATTCAGACGGCCATGGGCGAAGTTGGCGTCCAGGAGGAGTTGGACCCTCTGCTTGACCGGCTCGTTGAGTTGGGCACCGGCGATCAGGGAGTGTTCGTTACGCTGGGTGAGTCGCTCCGTCTGGCAGAGAGGCAGGATCTCCTGGCCGCTGAAAACCGGGGCATCTCCGTCGGTCTCGTTTCGCAGGTTGACGGGCTGGTTGAAGCCGCCAACGTCCGCGCTGCCGAGGCCACGCTGGCGTCCGAGGAGGCAATCTCCACAGGTCAGACCCTGCTTCTCTCCATCAGCGCCATCAGCGTCGGCGGCGCCATCCTCATCGCCTGGCTCTTCGTCGGTCGCTCCCTGTTGCGCCGTCTCGCAACCCTGTCAGCCTGGATGCGGCGCATGGCCAGCGGAGACCTCGAAGCGCAGGTCGAAATGAAGGGCCGTGACGAGGTCGCCAACATGGCCGCCGCCCTGGAGGTCTTCCGCCAGCACGCCCTTGAAGTGCAGCGCCTCAACCTGGTTGAAGAGCTCGCGGGCGAACTTCAAGGCAAGAACGAGCAATTGGAGAGCGCCCTTTCGCAGCTTAACAGGGCACAGGACCAGATTGTCATGCGGGAGAAGCTGGCGGCGCTCGGTGAGCTCACGGCCGGTGTGGCCCACGAGATTCGAAATCCCCTCAACTTCGTCAAGAACTTCTCGGAGGTTTCTACAGAGCTCCTGGAAGAGTTGCATGAGGTCCTCGATGAGGCCGGCGATACCATCCCGCAGAGCAAGAGGGACGAAATCCAGGAGATCTCCGCCGATCTGTCCAGCAACCTCGAGCGCATCGGTTCCCACACCGCGCGCGCCAACCGCATCGTCCACGACATGCTCATGATGGGCCGCGACACCGCCGAGTGGCAGGTGGTCGACGTCAACAACCTCGTGGACGAGTACACGCGGCTGGCTTACCACAGTGCCCGGGCCACTGACCCGGACTTCCAGTTGGACATGCAATTCAACCTCGATGAGAACATTGGTCAGCTGGAAGCCATCCCTCAGGACCTGGGGCGCGTCTTCCTGAACATCGTCAGCAACGCCTGCTACGCCACTGACGAGAAGCGCAAGGAAATCCTCAACTCGGGCGGCGGTGCCTACATGCCAACCGTCTTTGTCGACACGTCCCGGGACGACGAGGGCATCACCATCAAAATCGGCGACAACGCCAACGGCATGCCCCAGGAGGTAGTGGAGCGGATCTTCAATCCGTTTTTCACAACAAAGCCCACGGGTCAGGGCACGGGACTCGGTCTCGCCATCTCAAACGACATCATCAGGGAACACGGTGGCACCATCAACGTCGTGAGCACCCCGGGCGAGGGCACCGAAATGACCATCCGGCTGCCGTTGGTGAACGCGGCCCGCGCCGTCGAGACATCCGAGGAGTCCCCTGAGGGCGAGGACGACGGCCATGAGGTCGCCGGCGCCGCGGAGAAGGACGCAACGGAGACCTCGTAGCCTCCACGCGTCGGGGCGACCCGGGCACAGTCACCTGGGCGGGTGACGGACTAGACCCGCGCTTCCTGCTGCTGCGGGAACATCTCCAGCACCATCTGCACTATGCCGTCCGTGTCGAGCTGAAGCTGTCGTCGCTGGTCCGCCGCCGTCCCATGCTCCACGAAGGAGTCCGGCATCCCGACCCTGCGTACGGTAACGGCCTCCACGCCTGCATCCGACAGCGCCTCGAGCACCGCGGACCCAAATCCGCCGGCCAACACGTTTTCCTCGATGGTCACAATGCGGCCCGTGTTCCGCGCGGCATCGATCAGCAGGTCGACGTCCAGGGGCTTCACAAAGAGCGCATTGACAACGCCGCATGCAATGCCGAGCTCCGCCAGCCTGTCGGCGGCCTGCATCGCTGCAGTTCCCGGCTTTCCAAGCACGAACAACGTCACGTCTCGACCCTCGCGCATGACGATGCCCTTGCCAATTGGCAACTCCTGCAGCTCGGTGTCCAGCTCGGCCCCTGCGGCCGCTCCCCTGGCGATGCGGATGGCGAACGGCCCCTGGTGTCGATACGCGGTGTATATCAAGTGTTGCAGGTCGTTTTCGTCCATCGGGGCCGCCACAACGGCATTCGGCAGCACCCGCAAGTAGGAAATGTCAAATGCTCCATGGTGGGTCTTGCCGTCTTCCCCGACTATGCCCGCCCGGTCGGCGATGAGCGTGACCGGCAGGTTGGGCAGGCAGACGTCGTGTACTACCTGGTCGAAGGCGCGCTGCATGAACGTGGAATAGATGGACACGAACGGGTGCATGCCATCCGTGGCCATGCCCGCTGCCATGCTCACCGCGTGCTGCTCCGCAATGCCCACGTCAAACACCCGGTCGGGAAATTCTTGCTGCACCTCCGCCAGACCCGTGCCCTCCAGCATGGCCGCGGAGATGCCGACGACCCTCCGGTCCTCCTGCATGATGCGGCTGATCGTCTTGGCAAAAACCGCCGAGTAGGTTGGCGCCCCTGAGCCTGCCCCCAGCGGGGAGCTTGGCTGGTGGAACTTCACCGGGTCGTCCTCGGCGGGCTTGTAACCATGTCCCTTGTGCGTTACCACGTGGACCAACGGCACCCGGCCCAACGTGACCTTGGCCTGCTCCAGTGTTTCTTCAAGTTGCTTTATGTCATGTCCGTCCACGGGCCCCAGGTAGTGGAAGCCCATCTCCGTCCACATGACCGTCGGCAGGATGAATCCCTCGATGCCCCCGCCCAACCGCTTCACCAGCCTGTAGATTGCCTCGCCGCTCGGAACCCTCCTGGACAGCGCGCGCATCCGCCCGATGATCGCCTGGTACTCCGGGTGGCTGATGAGCTTCCTTCGCCAATTCGTGAGGAAGCCAATGTTCTCCGAGATCGACATGCCGTTGTCGTTCAGCACAACGATGAGCCGCTCCGGATTGCGGTGGACGAGGTTGTTCAGCGCCTCGAGGCTTGACCCCGACGTCAGCGCTCCGTCACCGACGACGCAGATCGTCCAGGCGTCGATCTCCCGGTTGGCGATGCTCTCCGCGATGCCGTGCGCCACCGAGAGGCCCGTGCCCGCGTGCCCGGCCACCAGGACGTCGTGCGGGCTTTCCATTGGTTCGCCAAAGCCTGAAAGCCCGCCCGCCAGCCTGATGTCCTTGAATTCATCGCGACGGCCGGTCACCAGCTTGTGCGTGTAGAGCTGGTTGGTGGTGTCCCAGACAATTCGGTCCGTCGGACTGTTGAATGCCCTGTGGATCCCCAGCGTCAGCTCCACCACGCCAAGGTTCGACGCCAGGTGGCCCCCCCGCTCAGTGATGACCGAGATGATGACCTCCCGGATTTCCTCGGCAAGCTGCTCCATCTCCACCCGAGAGAGCGCCTTGAGGTCATCCGGACCATCGATTCTGTCCAAAAGGCGGTCAGTCATCAGACGTCTCCTCTGCAGGTAGGCGGCCACGCGATGGAATGGGAGAAATGTGAGGCCTTCCTTTTCGTTACTCTACGAGATTCGCCACCTTGATACAAGGATAGCCGCATGGAAGCGCCAAACTGATACCGCGTGCCAATTCGGCGCCCGGCTCCTTCCCGTTTCACCAGCCCCGGGACCGTTCGTCGTACACGTGGTCCGGCAACCTGTAGCTGATGCCGGCCTCGTCAAAGGCGGACACCCCCAGGAACTGGGTGAAATTGTTGAAGTGGCTGTTGGGATTGGGCCGGTTCGGAAAGAACTTGTTCAGCAATCGATAGTAGCGCGACTGCCATCGGAAAAACGCCAGGACCCCAAACCTCCCGCTCACGGGGAAGTTCAGATCGTCCGCCATGTCCTTTCCAATCATCGCCCTCGAGACCTTGTAGATGTACTTCACAAGACCCCTGCGGGACACCGGATCGGTAATGTCTGCCACTACCGGGGCCGAGTTGATAAGGGCGTTGGCCATGATCACGGACTCGGGCCCTGGCACCGGTTCGCACATCTGACCGATCTTGATGACCTCATCCGCCGTGGCTCGTGTGTCGTAAAGAATGTCTTCCGGGACGCCCATCAAGTAGCCCGAGTATCGCCACACGGCCATGAAGCTGTCGCTTTCCTCTTTGTTGAACCGTGCGCCAAGGCGATGCAGGTGGTAGAGGGTCCTGCTGGAGAACGACGCGATGGCGTATCCCATGTGCGCGCCGCTGATGGGCACCCCCCAGGCCGCCTCATCCCAGTCGGGCGCTGCCGCCAGCAGGCCGCGCACCTTTGCATGCACCAGCCGGAGCCGCACCGAGAGTTTCCAGCCGTCCCCATACCGTTGCAGTCCGTCCGGAAGGAATATCTCGATCATGTGCCGATTGTTCTGTCTGAGTCGCCGAACGCCCTGCGCGCGAAGGCGCCCGGTGATGAGGAATGACTTGCTGATGTTGGTGGAGAAACCCTCCACCAACGTTCCCCCCGTAAACGCCGCAAGGACGATCTTCCCCGCGCGATAGAACATTCGCGTCCCGGGTTGGTACTCGTCGAAGTTGACCCAGGAGGGGACCTCCTCAACTTTGCGGAAAAACTCTCGAACACTCTCTGGAGCATCGCGCAGAGCATCGCCGCTCCCCCCCTCGATGCCCGCCTCGATGAAGTGGTCCGACTCCTCCTTGCTCAAGAGCGATAGGTCGTCCATTGCCGCGTCAGCAAGGGGGTCTCCTACCCACGCATTGGCGACATAGTTGGCAGTGAGTGCCGGATTCAGGGCATAGGCCTTTTCATACCTGCCCTGATAGTCTGTAGGGATACGGTCAGGCAGTGTTACCACAGTCCCTTCCCTGGCAGTTCAAACGCAATCTCACGCAGTCGCGGCGCATCCGGCAGCATCGCATGAAGCCCTGCTGAGTTTCTCCGGATACCGAAGGTCTGTTTCAAATATACTCAATCCAATTGCGCCTAATGGTAGTGTGTCTGTATCACTTCCTGCAAGTGAAGCCGTAATTGAGCATCTCCCCGGCTTTCCACGCACTGCCATGGCGGTCTCTGTTTCGGCTGCAAATCGAAGCGCACGGAAGTGCGTATCTGTTGTCCCTGAGAGCGGGATTGTCGTCATCAGGGTCTGGAAAACCGTTCCCGACCGTCGATTGCAGGGGCGGCAAGAGCGTTTGGCCCTCGCGGAAATCCCCTGCCGCTCCTTGCATGGCTGCTTGTTAAGTCGATTCGATGCTTGCCACAATTTTTCTGACCCCTCCACAATTGAAGTCGAGATTCCATGATGATCTGTATTTAATGCTTGCCTAATCTTGACCTAATGCATGGGCACACCAAACGTCGTATAGTAAAGGGTGCCTCTGGCTCGCGGTTCTTCGTATGATTGCCGTACACTCCATTTCAACTGGCGCACCCAAGGAGGGGCTATGTTGCTGAACAGGCTTGACTGGTGGCGGCCCGTGGCAGCCCTGCTGCTTACCGCGTTGATGTTGTCCTTGGCAGCCGGCGCCTGCGGTGGCGAGGGCGCGCAGGGCCCGCCCGGACCACCCGGACCCGAAGGCCCGCCCGGCGAGCGTGGTAGCCAGGGGCTCCAGGGCGTCTCCGGCCCCGAGGGAGCTCGCGGTGAAATGGGCCCTCCCGGCTCTCCGGGAGAACCGGGCAGTCCCGGAGCTCCCGGCCCGCAGGGCGAGCAGGGCCCGCCCGGCATTGATGGCAGCGCCAGCGAAAGGGACATCGAGTTCACCACCGTTGGCGGCTCCATAGCCTGGAAGTACACCGACGAACCCGCCGACGCCTGGCGGACGCTCGCCGCCCTGCCCGAGGCCAGCTTCGCGCCCGACTCCGGCGTCAGCCTCGGCATGCTTGCTCCCAGCCCCGACTGGGAGGTCATCACCGTCTTCACCATTGGGGACCGCACTGGCAACTACAGGCCGCCCGGCGCTCTGGACGGTGCGGGCGCCTTTTCGCTGAACAGCACCACCGTTCGTGTCCTCGCAAATCACTCCCTGGATGCCGATCAGGGTGTCCCATACTCTTTGAGCAACAATCTCTCCCTCACCGGATCCCGAATCTCCTATTTCGATATCGACAAGGATTCGCACAGGATCAAGGACGCCGGCATAGCCTATAAGCGCGTCGTGAACCGCGCCGGCGCTCCCCTGACCGTCCGTACGGTCGACAATGTCGACTCGGGCCCGTTCCGCCAGTTCCGCTCAGGCAACTACGTCCCCAGGGGAACGCTCGGCTTCGTGGACGACATCTACTTTGCCGGCGAAGGCGCCGAGGGTGGCCAGCTGTTCGCCCTCGACGTCGATGAGGGCGACCTCTACGCGATGCCGGCTGCAGGACGCGCCTCCTTCACCAACGTGACGTTTGTCGACACCGGCACTTCCACATCCGTGGGCATTGTCATCGGCGACGGTCGCCCAGGCGCTTCCCTGAAGCTCTACATCGGCGACAAGAATGCGCTCGGAGATGGCTCCTTCCTGGACCGCAACGGTCTGGCAAGAGGAACTCTGTATGTTTGGTCGGCTCGGAACGGTGACGAGACTCCCGAGCAGTTTGGTCGGACGGGCGAGTTCCGCCAGGGGACCTTCCAGGAAATTGAGATATTTGACGAGTCCAAGGCAAACACGGACGGCTACGACAACCAGGGGTACGCAACGCAGGCAATGCAGGACGCCATGACCTTCGGTAGCGACACCCTGGGCGTCGACGGCGTGGGCGCCTTCCGCTTCTCCAACCCAAGGGACCTGGCGACCAACCCGCGGGACGGCCGTCAGATCGTCATGGCCTCGGCCGGGAACGGCGAGTTCTTCCCCAACGACGATTGGGGCGCCGTCTACCATTTCGAAATCGCCGCCAACACCCTGTCGGCCAATGCACGCATACTCTTCTCAGGCGATGACGGCGGCAACGGCCAGTTTCCCGGCGGCGCCGACTTTGGCCTCCGCAGCCCCGACAGCGTCGACTGGGGCGAAGACGGCATGATTTACGTTCAGGAGGCCCGGGCCACGTACAGCGCCGTCTTCGGCCGCTCCAGTGGCCGCGAGTCCTCCGTATGGCAGCTGAATCCCCAGACAATTCAGCTCGTGCGCATAGCGGAGGTCAACCGGAACTTCATTCCGATTGGCACGGAGGACTCCGCACCCGACGACCTCGGCATCTGGGAGACCGCCGGAGTCCTTGACCTGACCTCCTTGCTCAATAGCCGCTTCACCGTGCTGCTGGTCACCATTCAGGCGCACAGCATGCGGGGCGACCTGCTCGGCGGCAGCAACATCGACGGCGAGTTGGTCGCCGGTGGCCAGATGGTCCTCCTCCGTAGTCTCAACGAGTAACTGCGGGCTAAGCGCAGGAAGCGGGGCCGCTTGGTGGCCCCGCTTCCCCTTTCCGCCGTATTCCGTTCCCTCCCTTAGCCCCCCGCGGCGGCCTTGGCCCTCGCGATGAGGGACTCGACGTCGCTGTACGGTCGTTCCTCCTCCGGACGGAGGAAGAGCAGCGTGGCCCCGTTCACCGGCCTCTTGATGGTCTCCGTCACCGCCCATGCGTAGAGTCCCAGCTGAATCTCGTATTCCGGTCCCAGGTCCCGTACGTCCTTCGCCGAGAGTCGGTCGGTCTTGTAGTCGACGATCGACACGCCGTCCGGCCCGTCGATCAGCAGGTCGATGAACCCTTCCACCAGCCGGCCCCCCAGCTTCGCGCTGACGAAGACCTCGCGATAGTAGCTTGCCGTGCCCTGTCCGACCTTCGCGACAAGGTCCTTCACGGTGTCCATCGCCAGCGCACTGCGGGAGAGCTCGATGACCTCGTCCGCCATGTGGCCGATGCCCTCCGCCTCCGCCTGCGCCCGGCAGATCTCCTCCAGTCCCGCTCCCGTCTCCAGGTCGATGCTCTGCAGCGCGGCGTGCACCGCCCGGCCCACGTTCGTCCCGCCGCGCCCTCGCCGGTACGAGACCTCCCCGTCGCCTCCCTCCGCCTTGTCAGACGTCACGGCGTCCTCGGGCAGCGCGGCCCCCGGCGCGGGCGCCTTTGCGCCCTGCGCGATTGCCGTGACCGCCTGCGCCTGCGGCTTCGAAGCCTCTTCTATGGTCACCTCGCGCTGTGCCGCCCATTCCGCCCGCTCGGCCTCGAAATCGCCTGCGGGCTCAGCCCGGTCCTCGGCAGCCTCCGGCGGGAGTCCCTCGGCGGCATCCACCAGCCGCGCCCAGTCGATCTCCTGCCGCAACTCGGGCCGGTCTTCGCAGAACGCCTCCACCATGGCGGCCCGCGAGTTGTCCGTTCTGGCGGCTTTCCGGAATAGGCTCACAATCAGGTGGTCCCTCGCACGGGTGCAGGCCACGTAGGCCAGCCGCACGCCCTCGGCCGCATTCGCGGCCTTCTCTGTCTCCTCGGCCGGTGCGTACCCCTGCGTGGCCACGTGGACGCCTCGAGAGAGGCTGATGCTGATCTCCGCCTGCCCGGTCATCCTGTCCACGATCACCGGGTCCGGCGACGTGCGTTGGCCCCCACCGAAACCGGCGAGCATGACAATGGGGAACTCCAGCCCCTTCGCGGCATGAATGGTCATAATGCGGACGCAGTCCTCGTCCGATTCCGGCGCCGGCGACTCCACCGCGCGTGCCCGCTCCGCAACCTGTCGCTCGATCCAGTCGAGGAAGCCACGAAGCGAGCTTCCGCCCGCCCGCAGGTACGCTCGCGCCTGTTCGACCACGAATCGCAGCCGCCGCCACCGCTCCCGTGGCCGCCGCCGGTCGAACGAGAGCTCCACCAGCCGCCGATCCCGGATGAACGTCTCGATGAACTCGTCCGGCGGCGTCAGGCCCGACTGCTCGTGAAATCCGCGAAGGATGCCGAGAGCGTCGGCGACAGGCCCCGTTGCGGTTCCTGGGCGCAGGTAGTCGAAGCGCCCCCCGCTGTCCGCAAACTGCAGCAGCTCCACGTCGCTGCAGGCGAACGCTGACGACCGCAGCGCCGCAACCAGCGCCACCTGGTCGCCCGGGCTGTCGATCGCTCGCAGGCAGTTCAGGAGTTGCCGGACGTCCTCCGTGCCCAGCACGATGGACTCGCTCTCGATGCGGTACGGCACGCCCGCCGCTTCCAGCGCCTGCTCCAGCGTGCCCAGGCTCGTTCGAGTGGGCAACAGGATGCAGACGTCCCGGTAAGTGGCGTCACGCCAGTCCTGCGTCGATTGGTCGCGCACCTGCCATCGGTTCTCCCTGATCTCGCGGACCAGCGCTGCCGATGCCTGGCCCTCCGTGCGTCTCACGACGTCCATGCTGGCTTCGATACTCTCGCCCAGGTGGTACACGGCCGGTTCCGGCGCGACCTCCCCCTCGCCCGGCACGCCATGCGTGGCCATCAGCTCCCGGTACCCCGCCTGCAGGTCCCCGTAGTCCGCTCGCATCCACTTCCCGAAGACGTGGTTGACCCACGCGATTATGCTCTGCTGCGAGCGGAAGTTCTGCTGCAACGGCGTGCTCTCGTCGACCAGATGGTCGCGAACGTGCGCCATCGTCACGATGTCCGCCCGGCGAAACCGATAGATGGACTGCTTCGGGTCACCCACCATGAACAGCTTGCCTGGGACGGGACTGATTGCCGCCCAGTCCTTGGACGCGGTCGCCTCGTCGTCGTCCGGGTCGCCCGCAAGGAAGAATGCGATTTCCACCTGGATCGGGTCCGTGTCCTGGAATTCGTCCACCAGGATGTGGTGGAACCTGCGTTGGAACCGCCGCCGCGCCTCGGGGTTGTCGCGCAGCATGTCCCGCGCCCACACCAGCAGGTCGTGGAAGTCCGCCTGCCCATCCCGCTTCCGCTTCCTCGATTGGTCGACGACGAATCCCCGCACCGCCTCGAGCACCGGCGTGAACGCGGCCTGCCGCAGCGCCAGGATCTCCTCCTTGCGGGTGTCGTCGAGGTCCCTCATGATGTCCTTCAACAGCCTGCAGGCATTCACGCCCGTGACCGGGTCGGTGTCCCAGTCCTTCATGCTTCCTCTGCTGGTGTGGAGCGGCTGCCACGCCAGCAGTCGCACGATGCCCCGCTCATACGCGCTCGTACTCCCTCCAGCCTCCGGCAGCCGCCCCGCCACCGCGACAACCCCCACCGCGAGGTCGTACAGCGGGTCGCCATCACGGATCTTCGAAAACCCCAGCAGCCGCTCGATCTCCGTCGCCGCCTCGGCCAGCCGCCTTCCAATGGTGAGCCGGGGCTCCGGCGCCGTGGCGATGGGCGCATTGGTGACCAGGTCATAGTCATCGTTGAGTAGAACGGCAATCCGGCGCAGTTGCTCTAGGTTCAGGCCCAGGTGCAACGCTCGCGCCAGCTTGGGGCCGAGATGGTCGGAGTCCAGCATCCGGTCCAGCCATTCGTCCCACTCCTCCTGGAAGCGAATGTCCGCCTCAACCGGGTCCAGCATCTCGAATCCCGGCGGGAGCCCCGCCTCCAGCGGAAGCTCGCGCAGCAGCGACTGCGCGAAGCTGTGGAGCGTCTGTATCGAAGCGGCGTCCATTTCCGCCACGGCCCCCTCGCACCGGGTGCGCGCGTCCGAATCCAACCTCTTGTCGACGGCCGCCTGCTCGATTTCCCGGCGCACCCGGTCTCGCAGCTCGGCGGCGGCCGCCTCCGTGAACGTGATGGCCGCCAGTCCCCCCATCTCGCCTCGCCCCGACGTGATCAGCGTCACGATGCGCCCGACCAGCGCGGTGGTCTTCCCCGTGCCGGCCCCCGCCTCGACGAAGAGGTTCTCGTCCAGGCTGGACTGGATGCGGTCGCGGTGGACCTGGTCTTCGAAGGCGTGTTGCATCGTCATGCGCCGTCCCCTTCGCCGGCGTCGTCCTCGCCGTCGCTCGTCGCGCCGAGCCGCGCATAGCCTCCGGCCTGTTGTGATCCCGCCTTGCGCGCCCACAGCGCCTGCTTGTTGGCCGGGCAGGCCCGCTTGAAATCGCAGTAGCGGCAATTCTCGTTGTCGTTGTTCCGGCTCGGTCCGGGTACCGCGGGGAAGACGCCGCCGCGGACCCCCTCGGCGATTGTCTGCACCGTTTTTCGGAAGTCTTCTTCGACCGCGTCCAGGTCCAGGGGGAAGTGCACCGCCGCGCCCGTGGCGGACACAAACCAGTACTCCGCCCGCAGCGATGCGTTTGGCAGCATCCTCTCCCGCACCGCCAGCGCATAGACGGGCAGCTGCAGCTTCTTCCCGGCCAGCAGGGGATCACCCTTCATCTTCTCGTACTGGTAGGTGCTGCCGGTCTTGTAGTCCATCACCACGGCGCGCAGCCCGTCCGCGGTGGCGTCGACCCGGTCGATGTAGCCGCGAAACTGCACCGAGCCGCCGGGTACCGTCAGCCCCACCGGCGCGCCATCGCCAAACCCGAACCCGTACTCGGCGTGAACGGGCAGCATCCCCTCCGCGGCGCGGTACCGCGCGTCATCAACCAGAAACCTGTCGAGGTCCTGCAGGATGTCCTCCTGCGCCACGTCCCACAGGGCGCGCCGGCCCGTCACTCCCCTCTGTTCCGCGTCCGCAAACGCCTTGGACGCAATCTCCCTGAGTCGCTCGCGGTCCCGGGTCGTCCATCCCTGGTTTGGCTGAGGCGCCCCAGCCGTCAGCGTCTCCTTGATGAAATCCTCAAGGATGCCGTGTACCAGGCTTCCCCGCTCGAGAGCGGAGATCGTCAGCACCTCTTCCGGCGTGTCCCAGGCCGAAAGGCGAAGGACGCTCCCGAGGAAGAAACGGTAGGGACAGGTGGCCCACGTCTCCAGCCGGGTGGGCGACATCACCTGCGACAGCGATCCGCCCAGCCGCGTGCTCTCGGACGCAATGTCGCCAACGTATCCGTCCCACGCCGAGAGTTCCCTCGATTCCCGCCCCCGCTCCATCGCAAGCGCCCGTCCAAGCGGCGACCTCCCCGTCGCCAGCGGATGCCGGCGCAGTCGCGCCCTCGTCTTGCGCCAATCGGCCAGCGCGAGCACGTCGAATTCGTGCCTGTCGGCCGCGCGCCCACCTGCCGCCAACCGCAGCGCGTCCTCCATCGACTCGATCACCGTCAGCCAGCTCGCTTCGTGCGTGTTGAGCCCCTCCGACGTGATGCGTTCGCCTGCCAGCGCCGTGGCCGCCGCGAGCAGCCACGGCGACGGATACTGTGGCCGCCGTTGCACCGGGTCGACGCGGGAGTACGAGAGCCTGCGGTGTTGACTCGTCGCCAGCGCGGCCACGTAGCTGCGGCGCTCCTGCAGCTGCTCCTCCCGCCGCAGGGCAAGCGGCTTCCCTGGCAGCTCCGCCCGTATGGCATCTGGCAGGAGCGGGTCTTCGCCGCGCCGGGCCGGGTAGTCGCCCTCCGACATGCCCAGCAACCAGACGGTGTCGAACTCCATGCCGGTCGCTGACCCGAGACCGGCCACAAACACGCCCGTGCCCGTCGCCCCGCTGCGCCCGACGGACCTCGAGAGCGCGTGGTCGAGCGCCCGCTTGAACACCGCCAGCGTCGTCTCAGCCTCCACGGCGTCGAGCTTGCCCAGCTCCTTCAGGGACAGATGGACGCGGTTCATCGAGTCAATTTGCGGCTCGCCCCACCCGCGTTGTCCCTGCGCGTACTCGCTGAGAGCCGACTCGGCCCACGCTGCGTACGCGCTCCACGCGCCGCCGTCCGCCGGGGGCGCCTCCTGTGCAAGCCGCTCCACGAACGCCAGCAGCCGCCCGGCGCTCTCCGTCCGCTCGACGTATCCCCTCGCCTGCGCCTCGCTCAGCTCCCCCTGTTCCTCAGCCCTACCGCGCCGTTCCTCCACATTCTTGATCAGCCGTTCGAGCCGGTCCTTCCACTGCTCGACCCCGCGCACGACGCCCGCTTCCCGCGAGAGCGTCTCCCACCGCTGCAGTTCGCCCGATGCCGACCGGTTGCTCGCCGCGTTCCACACCGGCGCGTCCGCCAGCCACTGCATCAGCGCCGCCCGCCCGAAGTCCTCCTCGATGACCGACAACAGTCCCGTCAGCAGCCGTCCGGGAACCGAGTCCCGCAGCGGCGACGGGTCCGGCCCGGCCACGGGAATCCCCGCAAAGCCCAGCTCCATCCGAAGTTGAAAGGCGTACGGGTCCGGGCGCCGGTACAGCGCCGCCATGCGGTGGAAGGGCACGCCGTCCTCCGCCAGCCGCAGCATCTCCCGCACCGCCTGCCGCACCTCCTCGCGCGCGTCCGGCGCCGATACGATCGCCTCCGGCACCGCGTCCTCGACCGTCCCGCTGCCGTCGGTCGCCACGCCGCCCGCGCTGCCGAGGCCATCCCACCACGCGCCCTCCGCAGCGTCTACGTCATCCTCGCCCGTGCGGCCCACTACGAGGCTGCACGAGGCCGCTCCACCGAGCGCGTCCAATAGCGCCCGTTCGGCGGGGGATGGCTTTTCCAGGAGGAAGAAGATGAGCGCGCCCACGTCTCGCAGCGCGGGTTCCCCTTTGCCCGTGCGCACCGCTTCGGCGGCCGCCCACGCCATGTCCTCGCCCGCGTAGTAGCCCTTGGTGCGCTCCCGGTAGCGCCGGTACAGTTCGACCGTCGCGCGCCGCAGCGGGTCCGCCCCCGACAGCGCGTCCAGCTCGACCTCCGTGAGCCTCGCGAGCTCCTTGAACGTCGATTGCAGCGATCGGTGCAGCGTCGCGTGCGTCGCAACCCCGCCGAGCGGCCCCTGTCCGTCGAGTTCGGAGGCGACACCCCGGATCACGGCCATCTCCGCCGCGTCCGAGAGCGGGCGCCGCCCCTGTGCCGCCATGCTCGGCGCCCCCAGCTGCTCGGCAAGGCGCGCGAGTGCCATGAAGCCAACATTGAGCAGCCCGCTCTCCCCCGCCAGCACGCGCCGCAGCCCGATGCCCGCGTAGGCGTTCGGCGGCACGACGGTCACCGGCGCGAGCGGGTTGCCGTCCTTGGCCTCAGCGACGAGCGCTTGCAGCCGTTCTCGCGCCGGCCTGCCGAATGGCTCTAGATAGACCCGCATTGCGATTCCCCCGCAATATGTGCACCTAGCGATTGCCCGGGTTGGTGCGCAGCCTAGCAAGCGCGAATCCGGGAATCAACCGGATTGTGTTGGCGGTTTTTGGCCTCGACAAAACGGGCGGGGCCGTGGCCCCGCCCGTGCCGCCCCCCATTCCGGAAGGCTGAGGCATTCCCCTTTGGCTACTGCGGCGCAAGCCCTTGCAGCGCCGTCATCTCCTCTGGCGAGAGACAGGGCAGGATCCCGAACATCACTGACGGGTCCGTCTCTCCTGCGAACAGCACCTTGTAGTGTGGAGCTATCGCGTTGCCGACACAGCTCAGGGTGTCCTCACTGAGCATGCCGCCTGCTGCCGCATTGAACCCCGCCAGGAAGAGCACCACAGAATTCTCCTGGGTCAAGCACTCCCCAAATACCATTGTAGAGCCTTGTGCGGCAGGATCGAGTACGTTTGCCTCGAGCAATGCCTGGGATCCCTCAGGTCCCAGGGCGCTGGTGATGCAGGCAATCTCCTCCGGACTGAACAGCGCATCGGCAACGTCCTGCCCCGTCGTCTCCGGCCCGAAGTCCGGCACGTCGAACGTCATGGCCATCGCGTCCGTCGGCATGTCGTCCGTCCCCGGCGTTGAAGGGGCGTCAGTCGCCGGCTCGGGCGTCGGAGGCACGGGCGTCGGGGGCACCGGAGTCGGCGGCACGGGCGTTGGCGCCACCGTCGGTTCCGGCGTGGGCTCCACCACGGTCTCCTCCTCTGTGTCCCCGCACGCCACGGCCAGCAGGGCAACGAGCGCCACTAGCACTATCATCACCGTCCGCAGAGTCTTCACCAACACCCCTCCTTGATTCACATCAGGGTCTTACCCGCAAATGGTACACCATCAAATTGCATCACGTTAGGGCCAATTGTACGCTCTACTTGTAAGAAACTAGGTGGCCAACGTATTCTGAAGGCAGCGCGTATGCGGAATCCACCCGGGAGGGAAGGGAAGCCAAATGAGCCGGAGAATCATGAGGTGGTTGGATTACCGTGTCCTGGCCTTTGCCGCCGTTGCCGTCCTGATGCTCGGAGCCGCCTGTATCAGCATCTCCATAGGTGAGAGTGACGCCCCATCTCCCGTCACGGAGCCCGGCGCCTACACCAAGTATTTCGTTGAAGACGCCATCGAGCGCTACGAGGACGACGGGCTCGACGAAACCGTCGCGTTCTTCAACACCTCGGAAAGCGTCGACGGCGATTGGTACGTCTTCATCGCCGACGAGGACGACGTGCTCATCGCGCACGCCACAATCCCTGACCTTGTAGGCAAGCCCCTGTCCTCTGACGATTTCAAGGGCGCTGACGGGTTCCATTTCGGAAACGCATTGGCGGCGGCCACCGGTGGCGGCGATTGGGTCAGCTACACATACCTGAACCCCAACACCGGCGACGAGGAACAGAAGCACTCTTGGGTCATCGAAAAGGACGGCCTCATCTTCGGCTCGGGCTGGTACCAGCGCTAGCGCCGGTCCAACTCATTGGTATTGGAGGGAGCCCCTTGGCGACACAGTCGGCAGGGGGCTCTTCTCTTGCCCTTGACACCCATTCCCCTTCCCCATAGCATTCGTGCGCCGCAAGGCGCAGCGGCGCACGGACTACGACTCGGCGACACTCCCAGGCACGCGAGGTCAACTCAACGCAGGAGGGTCCTTCCCATGAAGCGAAGTGAAGACTACATTCTCACCACGCACGCGGGCAGCCTGCCCCGGCCGCAGTACCTCCAGCCCCTGCTGACCGCCAAGCGCACCGGCGAGCCCTACGACCCGGACGAGTTTGCGCGGATGGTGAAGCAGGCGGTCAAGGAAGTGGTCGACCGCCAGGTCGACTTGGGCATTGACGTCGTCGGCGAGGGCGAGGAGTCCAAGCCCAGCTTCAATCTCTACTTGGACGAGCGCATCAGCGGCTTCGAGATGAAGGAGCCCGCACCCGGCCAGGTGCCCTCCATGAGCATGGACGGCCGCGACCGCACCGACTTCCGGGAGTTCTACTCGGAAGAAATGGGCTTCGGCCTGAGGCTGGTCAGCAGCGAGTACCAGCCTCGCCAGATGCAGATTTGCACCGGGCCCCTCTCCTACATCGGCCATGATCTCGTTAACACGGACGTCGCCAACTTCAAGGAAGCGTTGGAGGGAGTAGATTACGCGGAAGGGTTCATCCCCACCCTCGCTCCCGGCACCATCGACCACCGCCTCTTCAACGAGTACTACAAGACGGAAGAGGAGTTCGTCTTCGCCATCGCGGAGATGATGCGTCCGGAGTATGAGGCCATCGCCAACGCCGGTTTCGTCGTCCAGATCGATGACCCGGGGCTGCCGGACACCTGGGACATGCTCGTCTCCCGCCCCGACCTGGCCGAGTACCGCAAGTACGCGGACCTGCGGATTGAGGCCCTCAACTACGCCCTCGCCAACGTTCCCCCGTCGCTCGTGCGCTACCACATCTGCTGGGGGAGCTGGCACGGCCCACACACCTACGACATCCCCCTCGAGGACATCGTCGACATCATGCTCAAGGTCAACGCCGACGGCTTTTCCATCGAGGCCGGCAACGTCCGCCACGACCATGAGTGGCGCGTCTGGGAGTCCACCAAGCTCCCCGACGGCAAGGTCCTCATCCCCGGCGTCGTCAGCCACGCCACCAACGTCGTCGAGCACCCCCGCCTCGTCGCCGACCGCATCCTCAAGTACGCCAGCGTTGTCGGCCGCGAGAACGTCATCGCCGGCACGGACTGCGGCCTTGGCGGCCGCGTTCACCAGCAGATCGCCTGGGCCAAGTTCAAGGCCCTCAAGGAGGGCGCGGACCTGGCAACGTCCGAGCTCTGGGGCTAGCCCCCGCCGGAGGCCTGATGCTGCCCGACAAGCTGCTGCCCACCACGGTCGTCGGCAGCTACCCGCAGCCGGACTGGCTTGTCGACCGCGATGTGCTGACGCGCGGCACGGTGCCCCGCGTCCTCCAACGCGGTTTCTGGCGCGTCCCCAACGCCTCGCTCGCCGAGGCCCTCGATGACGCCGCCGCCGTCGCCATTCGCGACATGGAGCGCGCCGGCATCGACGTCATCACCGACGGCGAGGTTCGCCGCCAGAGCTATTCCAGCGCCTTCGCGACGGCCCTCGGCGGCGTCGACCCGGAGCGTCCCGGCATCGTCCCCGGCCGCCGCGCCGGCACAACCGTCGAGGTGCCCCGCATCGTCGGCCCCATCGCCCGCACGCAGCCCGTGCTCCTCGACGAGGCCCGCTTCCTCCGAGGGGCCACCGATCGCGCCGTAAAGGTCACCGTCCCCGGCCCCTTCACCCTCTCGCAACAGTGCGTCGACGACTGCTACGGCGACCCCCGCGCCCTGGCCCTCGCCTTCGCCGGCGCCGTCAACGCGGAGGTGCGCGACCTCTTCGCCGCCGGCGTCGACGTCGTGCAGCTCGACGAGCCCTGGCTGCAAGCCCGCGCCGGCGCCGCCCGAGACTTCGCCGTTGAGGCCATAGACCGCGCCCTCGCCGGCGCAGAGGGCGTCACCGCCCTCCACCTCTGCTTCGGCTACGCCGCCAAGGTCCCCGGCGCCAAGCCCAACGCCTACGACTTCCTCAAGGAGCTTGACGGCAGCTGTGTGCAGCAAATCTCCATTGAGGCCGCCCAGCCCAACCTGGACCTCCGCTCGCTCCGGCTCCTCCCGTCCAAGACCCTCATCCTCGGCGTCCTCGACCTGGGTCACCCCGAGGTGGAGACGCCCGAGCTCGTCGCCGGCCGCATCCGCGCCGCCCTGCGTCACCTCCCCCACGACCGCCTCACCCTCGCTCCCGACTGCGGCATGAAGTACCTGCCCAGGCCCATCGCCTTCGCCAAGCTGCAGGCCCTCGCGCAAGGCGCCGCCATCGTCCGCCGTGAACTGGAGATCTGGGAGGACGCCGCGCCCTAGCACCCCCTGATGCCCCAGTCTCCATGCGTCCCGCGCTCCCGCCCCAGCCACCCCTCGGATGCACTGCGTTCCCGCCGTGACGTTCAAGGCCAAAGTGAAGCGCCCCCGCCGTTGCCGGCGAGGGCGCCTCCTCTGCCCTGATCGTTGTGGTGTCTGTGCTACTGGGCCGCCCGGATGAGTTCAAGGTGCGTCCAGGTTCCCGTCACAGAGCCGGGGAAGCTGTAGCCGCTGATGAACTCTGGGTTGTAGACGGCCTCTGGCGGGAGCCAGAACAGTGGCACGTCATAGTAGCCCAAGTAGGAGATCTCACCCAGCTGCCGCAGCAGGTCCGCCTGCCGGTCGGCATCGAGGGTCGTTGCTATCTGCGCGTAGAGTTCGTCGCGCTCCGGAATCTCCGGCGCGGCAACCCTGGGGTTCGCGCTGCCGATCTCGTACACACGGGTGCCCATCAGAATGTGGGAGCTGGTGCCCGTGATGACGGCGTCGTTGTCATACTCGAAGTTCCGGTTGCGCGCCGTCCGGGTTGCGGCCGGGTCCTCGTTGTAGTTGATCTTGACCCCGACCTCGCGCCAGTAACCCGCGATGGCCTCGACCACGTCCAGTGAACCCGAGTAGTGGCCAAGGTTGATCAGGTGAAGGGTGATCTCGTAGGGGTTGTCCGGGCCGTAGCCGGCCTCTGTGAGTAGTTCACGGGCCTTCACGGGGTTGTAGCCGTAGGCCTCCTCAAACCGGGCCTCCCAGGACGGGTCCCAGCCTGGCCGGGTGGGGTGGTGGTGGTTCTTGTACATGATCTGGCCCTTGCCCGCGAAGAAGGCCTCGTTGATCTCGTTCCGGTCAATGGCCTGGTTCAGCGCGCGGCGGACGCGCAGGTCCCACAGGGGGGCATCCGGGAACTTGTAGGGTGCGTCCAGCGCGGGGAGCTGCGTGCGTGTGTCGCTGGTGCAGGGGCAGCGGGCGCCGAATCGCCAGCCCAGGAACGTGCGCAGTCCGGCCGCGTTGCCGCGGGCCACTGCCATGCCGCTGTCCAGGGCCTGCGGCTGCAGGTCCTCTGGGATGGTGGTGATGTGGACCTCTTCCGCCAGCAGACCGGCCATCCGCGTGGAGGCCTCGTCGATCCAGCGAATCTCCAACTCCTGGAAGTCCGGGGTCAGCTTCCAGTGCGTGTACGGCGTCCGCTCGTAGCGCACGTACTGGCCCTCGCGTCGGCCCTGCTCCTGGTAGGGGCCCGTGCCGGCGATGGCCGGCTTGGTCAGGTTTGGAACGCCAACCTCGTCATAGTGGTCCTTGCTCTGCACCAGGATGCTCTGCTCCTGGCGCGTCAGGATCCAAAGAAGTCCGGCATTCGGGGATGGCGACTTGAAGATGGCCTCGAAGTCGTTGACGATCAATACGTCTTCTACGTCGCGCCGGAGGTTGCCGGAGTTCCCGTGTGAGGCCTCCGGGTGGGTGATGTCCTGCCACGTGTGGCGGACGTCCTTGGCGGTCATCTCACCCCAGCCATTGTGGAACGGCACGCCCTTGCGCAGCTGGAAGCGAATGGAAGCGCCGTCCGGCTCAATGCTCCACTCCGTCGCCAGCTCCGGCACCCACGCTCCCGTCACCGGGTCCATCCCGATGAGGTACTCATACATGGGGTTGTTCTGGACGTTGGTGGGCGGTCCGAGCCTGCCGGGAGTGTTGTGCTCCTGTGTGAGCGCCTGCAGCGCGAAGACCACGCGCTCGATCTTCGCATCTGCCACGGGGTCAGTGATCGTGGTCGGCGCAGAACCCTGGGGCATCGCCGCTGCATCTGGCAGCGCAGGTGCGCTAAAGATGCCGGCTGCCGTTGGCGCCGCCGCCGGCTGGGCTGGTTGCTGGGCCTGGGTCGTCGTGGTCGTGGTCGTCGTCGCGGTTGTCGATGTGCTCGTGTCGTCGTCGCCGCCGCAGGCAAATGCAAACGCGAGCGCCATCGCCAGCGCTAGAACTACGATCGGCCTCACACCGACCGGGATTGCCCTCATAGCTCCCTCCTTGTCGCAAAATATCCGTCCCCTGGGCAATAGGTGGCGAAACCCTAGCAGACTCATATCTGCACTGTCAACCTCCCTTCGCTTATACCGACTATACGAAACAGGGACGCCAATCACTAGAAATTGGTTCCCTCTCCTTGTATCCGCCTGCGAAATCTTCAGAATTGGCTCAGCCGACCCCACACACCATGAGACCAGGCCGGGAGTCTCCAGTCCGTTCCGGACCCACAGGCAACCTGTTCGTGGCGCTTCCCTTGGCGACGGGCCGGCTGTTGCGGGGATCACAAAGGAAGGGCGGGGATGCGACTGCCATCCCCGCCCTGTTCGACCTCCCCCGGCCGCCTACAGACCGTAGATCTCCAGGAACCGCAGCCAGAACTCGCTCACCGTCGGGAACGACGGCACCGCGTGCCACAGCCGGTCCACCGTCACCTCCCCGACGACCGCGATCGTCGCCGCGTGTATCAGCTCGCCGGCGCCCGGTCCGACGAACGTCGCCCCCACGAGCGTCCGCCGGTCCTCGTCCACCACCCACTTGCACTCCCCGTCGATGCCCTCCCCCATCGCCGCCGCGCCGCCGCTGGCGCCGTACGGGTACGTCACCGCGCGCACGTTCAGCCCCTGCTCGCGCGCCTGCTTCTCCGTCAGCCCCGTCGCCGCTACCTGCGGATCCGTAAACACCACCCGCGGGCTGCCCACCGTGTCGCCCCACGACGTGACGTCCAGCCCCAGGATGTGGTCCCCCGCGATGCGCGCCTGGTACTTGCCCATGTGCGTCAGCAGGCTCCGCCGGTTCACGTCGCCGATGGCGTACAGCCACCCGCCGTCCACGCCCGTCGCGACCAGGTGGTCGTCGACCTCGATGTACCGCCCCGGCGTCAGCCCCACGCTGTCCAGCCCGATGTCCCGCGTGTTCGCCGCGCGGCCCACCGCTACGACGATCTCCGTCCCCTCCACCGTGCTCCCGTCGGCCAGCGTGGCCGTCACCGTGCCGCCGTCGCGCGACACCCTGGTCACGCCCTGCCCCGTGCGCACGCCGATGCCCCTCGCCTCGAACGCCTTGGCCACGTACTCCCCGGCCGCCGGCTCCTCGACCGGCAGCAGCCGCTCCTGCAGCTCGACGATCGTCACCTCCGACCCCAGCGA
>CAZCPU010000004.1:39820-42897 GCA_964499855.1 uncultured Dehalococcoidia bacterium
GATACGTCGATGCCGCCCGTGATCGCCCCCCGCAGCGAGGGCACCCGCTGCGCCACTGACAGCGCCTCCTGTGGCCGCAGCAGCGCCTTGCTGGGCATGCACGCCCAGTACGAGCACTCGCCGCCCACCAGCTCGGACTCCACCACGGCCGCCGTCAGCCCGCCGGCCCGCACGCGCCCGGCCACGTTCTCCCCGGCCGGCCCGCCGCCGATCACAACTACGTCAAATTCCTCGGCCATTTCATCCTCCTTTCGCTGTGGCCGCTAGCGACCGCACCGCGCAAATCTCTGCATTCCCCCTGCTTCCATCATAGCCCCCACGACCGGCCACAAGCATCGTTTGAAGCCGTCCGTCTCGCCGCTACAGCGCACCGACCATCACGAGCCCCGCGATGGCGAGCGCGACGCCGGCCAGCATGATTAGGTACGGCCCGCGTCCACCGAGTCGTGCCGGAACTGCCCCATCGTCGCGGCGGAGCCGGATGCGCCAGAACAACCCGCCCGCCAGCAGCACAATGCCCGCCCAGAACACCACGTCACCTATCAGCACACAGTCCCCCGCCTCGAAGCTGCGCCTATGCTACCACCGAATCCGTGAACGTCCGGCTATGCTCGCCTTGACAACCATGTCTGCCGGGCGAGAATTGCCCTACACGCCGATGCATGTATGGGAGGAGAGACCGCGATGCCGTTCTACGAGAGAGGCGATGTCCGCATTCGCTATGAAGAGGTCGGGTCCGGCTTTCCCCTCCTCGTCACCCCAGGCGGCGGCTTGAACTCCGTTCTTGACGGTTGGCCCCGGCAGGTGTTCAACGCCATGGAGGTGTTCAAGGACGACTTCCGTTGCATCACCATGGACCAGCGCAACGCCATCGGCGGCGGCTCCAGCGGGCCCGTCCAGGTCGAGGACCCCTGGGGCGCCTTTGCCGACGACCAGCTGGGGCTCATGGACCACCTCGGCATCCACGAGTTCTTCTTCATGGGCTACTGCATCGGCGGCCCATTCGCCATGAAACTCATCGAGCGGGCCCCTGACCGCGTCCTCGCCGCCGTGCTTTGCCAGCCGGTCGGCCACTCGCCGAAGACCCCCGACGCCATGTACAACTCGGGCCACGACAATTGGGGCCCCGCGCTCTGCGCCGAGCGGCCCGACGTCACCATGGAGATCGTCGACCAGTACCTGCACAACCTCTACCGCGTCCAGCCCGACTTCATGTACTGCGTGACGAGAGACTTCGCCCGCTCATGCCACACGCCGTTGCTGGTCATGCCCGACGACACGCCCTCGCACTCGTACCAGGCCGCGATGGATCTGGTCGCGCTCGCGCCCAATGCCCAGGTGACGCCGTATCCCTGGAAGGAGGCGCCGGACATCTTCGCCGGCGCCATCGAACAGGTGCGCAGCTTCCTTCACGCCCACGAGCCGGTCAGTGCCGGAGGCTAGCGAAGGTCGGTATTCCTGCCGTCGACGGGTTGGGCGCGAGAGGGGCGGCGTATCACGGCGATGAACCGTACTCGGTGACATGTCATGTTCAAGGCTCGGAGCTCGACTACGTTGTTCGCGCGCGCTTGGGCAAGCTAGAGGGTCACTTGTGCACCCCCGCTGCTAGCCGGCCTCAACCACGCCCTTCAGCAGCCTCAGCTGCTTTCCGTCGGACATCTTGATCGCGATGCGCAGCAACGGCGACAGCAGCCTCATCCCAAGCCCCGAGACCTGGCAGTCAGCGACCAGCGTCGCGCGAGCCGAGTGCTCGTCCAGCGCATGGATCTCGTATCTGTAGTCCGCAGTCACGCCCCCCTGCGCCGAGCGCAGCACGATCGACCGCCCCACGTCGCAGTGGACGATGACGCTGGTGCGTTCCGCGCCGCGGGCGCGAAAGGTCAGCTGCGTCCCCTCCGCGGTCTCTCCTTCAGCCGTCATCCCGTCGATGCCCGGCATCCACCTGTGGGCGTTTGGCCAGTCCGTGAGGGCCTCCCACACCTGTGAGGCAGGTCGCAGGATGGTCTCCTCGACTGCGAACGCTCGCGACACGTTCTTCCTCCTTGTGCGCCGGTCAAGTGCGGCGTCCCGCGTGCCACGGCAAGAGTCGGGGCACGGTATCATGTCGGCTCGCCGAGTGGGCGTCGGGCTGCGCGGAACGACTCGGTGCCCTACCGCTTGCTCTTGCTGCTCTGCGCCGCCAGTTCCGCCTTCCGCAGCCGGAGGTTCTGCGGCGTGACCTCCAGCAGCTCGTCGTCGTCGATGAACGCCAGCGCCTCCTCCAGGCTCAGTCGCACCGTGGCGTTCAGCCGCTTGGCCACGTCCGCCGTCGCCGACCGGATGTTGGTCTGCTTCTTTTCCTTGCACACGTTGATCGGGATGTCGCCCCCCCGGCGCTGCGTGCCTATGATCATCCCCTCGTAGACCTTGGCGCCCGGCTCGATGAACGTGTCGCCCCGCCCCTGCGCGTTGAGCAGCCCGTACGTCACCGCCGTCCCCGCCTCTGACGCCACCAGCGCGCCGCCCCGGTACGACTTTATCTCGCCCTCCAACGGCTCGTAGGAGGTGAAGATGCTGCTCTTCACCCCGTCCCCGCGCGTCGTCCGAAGGAAGAATGCGTTGAAGCCAATGAGCCCCCGCGTGGGAATCTTGAACTCCATGTGCACCAGCCCGTTCTCGTCGTACCGCATGTCCCGGAGCTGGGCCAGGTGGGCGGACAGGTACTCGGTCAGCGTCCCCACGTACTCTTCCCGCGTGCTGATGTTCAGGATCTCGTACGGCTCGTGGACCCTGCCGTCGATCACCTTGTTGACGGGCATCGGTCGCGACACCTGGAACTCGAGCCCCTCGCGCCGCATCGTCTCGACCAGGATCGACAGGTGCAGCTCGCCTCGCCCGGCGACGACGAACTCGCTCGGATTGGGCGTGGCGTCGACGCGAAGGCTGACGTTCGTCCGCAGCTCCCGCGTCAGTCGCTCGTGCAGCGTCCGCGACGAGCAGTGGGCGCCCTCTCGGCCCATGAACGGCGAGGTGCTCACCCCGAACGTCATGCGCACTGTCGGCTCGTTGATGTCGATGGTCGGCAGCGCCTGCGGGTC
>CAZCPU010000005.1:0-13191 GCA_964499855.1 uncultured Dehalococcoidia bacterium
CCGCCCCTCCCCCCACGCCTCCCCTGGATACCGGCGTCCGCCGGTAGGGAGGTTGTGGGCGGTGGGTTACTCGGCGTGGCGGCGTTGGAGGAGGAAGGCTACGAGGATGCCGACGGGGATGGCGAGGAGAATGAGGCCGATGACGACGACCATGGCGCCGGCCTCGAGGCCGATGAGGTGGTCGAGGCGGTCCTGGACCCAGCGCAGGAGGGTGGGGTCGCCGGGGGCCTCGTGGTGGAGGGGGACCACGGCGGGCCGGGCCTAGCCGCCGGCCGGCGAGGGCATGGGCTGGACCGGCTGGTACTTGGCCGAGTAGCGGCGCTCCTGGATGAGGAAGGAGGTGATGGAGGCGAAGAGAAGCAGGCCCGCGGCGACGGCGAAGGGCACGGAATAGGCGCCGGTGAGGTCGCGCATGATGCCGCCGAACTGGATGCCGATGGAGCCGCCGATCTGGTGCGAGAGGAAGATCATGCCGCTGAGCGTGCCGACGTTCTTGAGGCCGTAGATGTCAGCGGTGAGGCCGGTCGTGAGGGGGACGGTGGCGATCCAGGAGGCGCCGCCGACGACGGCGAAGACCCACAGGCCCCACTGGCCGGGGAGGGTCAGCAGCAGCACGTAGGCGAGGCCGCGGAAGCCGTAGACCAACCCCAAGAGCGTCTTGTTTCCGACCTTGTCGGCCATTGGCCCGACGGCGATGACGCCGATGGTGTTCATGGCGCTCAGGAGGCCGAAGGCGGTGGCGGCGGTGGCGGGGGAGAAGCCGCGCTCGACGGCGTTGGGGACGAAGTGGAAGGCCATGATGAGGGTGGTGAAGCCGCAGACGAAGTAGGTGGCGCAGAGCTGCCACATGGGCCAGGAGCGGAAGGCGTGGCGCCACTGATCGACCTCGAGGGGGCCGGGCGGACGGACGCCGCGCTGGCCGCCGGCGGTGGGGGCCTCGTCGCCGTCGGGCAGCAGTCCCATCTCCTGGGGGGTGTTGCGCAAGACGAGGAAGGCGACGGGGAGGACGAGGACGATGATCATGCCGCCGAGGATGGCCCAGCTAGAGCGCCAGTCGAGGAGCTCGATGAGGTAGGTGGTGAAGGGGACGAGGATGAGGCCGCCGACGGAGGCGCCGGCGGCGGTGATGCCGATGGCGGTGGCGCGCTTGCGCTGGAACCACTTGGAGACGATGACGGCGCCGGTGGTGATGGAGCCGGCGGACATGGCGACGGCCATGACGATGCCGAAGATGAAGATGAAGTAGGCGATGTGAAAGGTGAAGGCCAGCAGGAATGCGGTGACGCCGATGACGGTGGCGCCCCAGAGGATGAGCTTACGGCCGCCGACGCGGTCGTAGAGGTTGCCGAGGATGGGCTGGGAGACGCCGTTGAGGAGGATGCCGAGGGCGGCGGCGAAGGAGATGCTGCTGCGGCTCCAGGAGAACTCGTCGCTCATGGGGAGGACGAAGACGCCGACGCCGTTTCTAGCGCCCATGGTCATCATGATGACGAAAAACGATGCGGCGACGATGAACCAGCCATAGAAGATGCCGGAGCGCTTTGCGGTGTCCATCAAATGCTCTTTCAGGGGGTTGGCCGAACCTGTGCAGCCTATCACGAGTTGGCGAAACTTTACAAACTGCCCACAATCCGGCGCATTCCCCAGGCAAACGGCGCGTTTTCGTTTTGATGCTTGAGCATGCGCCAGAAATTGCGTAGCGGGTAGGTGGATTCCGGCAGAAAAGGCTCGAGACGGTGGTTGACAGCCCCAAATCACCCCTCTACACTTGGCCGAACTCCCAAGCCCAAATGCGGCCTAGCATCGTTTGGCGTCGTTTTGCGTGCCATGGCCGCACCCAAGCCGCAGGAGGCTTAATGTGAACCGGACCAACGAAACGGACATCCGGGTCAGCGTCAGGAACCTTTGGAAGATCTTCGGTGAAGGCGTAGGTCCAGACTTTCCAGAGAAGATTGAAGGGCTCAGCAAGGCTGAGGCCCAAGCTGCCCACAACTGCGTAGTGGCACTGCAGGACGTAGATTTCGACGTGGCCGACGGCGAGACCTTCGTGGTCATGGGGCTGTCTGGAAGCGGCAAATCGACGCTGGTGCGGTGCGTGAACCGGCTCATCGAACCCACGATCGGCACGGTGCAGATCGACGGGGAAGACGTGCTGGGGTTCACGGAGCTGGAGCTGACGGAGTTCCGGCGGAAGAAGACGGCCATGGTGTTCCAGCAGTTCGGCCTGCTGCCGCACCGCACGGTGCTGGACAACGCGGCGTTCGGCCTGGAGATCCAGGACGTGCCGCACGAGGAGCGGGTCAGCCGGGCGATGGAAGTGCTGGACATGGTGGGGCTGAAGGGCTGGGAAAACTACCGGCCCGCGGCGCTGTCGGGCGGCATGCAGCAGCGTGTCGGGCTGGCGCGGGCGCTGACGTCGGACCCGCAGATCATGCTGATGGACGAGCCGTTCAGCGCGCTGGACCCGCTGATCCGCAGGGACATGCAGAACGAACTGCTGCGCATCCAGGAGAGCATGCGCAAGACGACGATCTTCATCACGCACGACCTGTCGGAGGCGGTGAAGCTGGGCACGCGCATCGCGATCATGCGGGACGGCGCGATCATCCAGCTGGGGACGCCCGAGGAGATCGTAGCGGACCCGGTGGACGACTACGTGGCGGAGTTCACGCGCGACGTGCGGCCATCGACGGTGCTGACGGTCGGCTACCTCATGGAGAAGCACTCGGACGAATCGGTCAGTGAGACGCAGGCGCCGGTGGGAACCGCGGTGGGCGCGGAACTGGTGGCGGGGCAAACGGTGGACGAGGCGCTGGCGGAGCAGTGGGCGACGTCGGGCAAGCTGGCAGTGAAGGACGAGTCGGGAACGCTGCTGGGGGTCATCGACCGGGACGCGCTGCTGGAGGCAGCGTTCCACCAGCCGGCGGTGGAGAAGAACGGAAACGGGGCGTACGCCGGGGCCACGAACGGGGCCAGCGGCCAGGCGCCCGCGATGGAGGCCCAACTGCCGACGGCGGAGGAGCTACGGCTGCGCCAGGGCCGAATGGGGCCCCTTTCGCAACTGAACGCGCCAACGCTCATCGTGCTGGTCCTGCTGGGGCTGGCGGGTCTGACGGCGGCGCTCATCGCCACCATCGGGACGGGCGAGGCGTTTCCTGTGGACTGGGGCCCCGGGATAGCCCAGGCGGTGGACGACTCCATCCGGTGGACGACACGGACGTTCGCGCCGTTCCTGGACGCGATATCCGACACGGTGCTGCGGATGCTGCTGGTGCTGGAGGACTTCCTCCTGTGGCTGCCGTGGATGACGGTCGTGGTGGGACTGGTGCTGCTGGCGTGGCACACGGTGAACGGGAAGATCGGGTTGTTCTCCCTGGGGACGCTGGTGGCCATCGGACTGGTGGGGTACTGGGAGAGCGCAATGGAGACGGTGGCGCTGATCATCGTCGCGGTGATCCTGTCGATCGCCATCGCGATCCCGATCGGCATCCTGGCGGCGCGCAGCAACCTGGTGGACGGCATGATCCGGCCGGTGCTGGACCTGATGCAGACGATGCCGGCGTACGTGTACCTGGTGCCGGGCATCATGCTGTTCGGGATCGGGAACGTGCCGGCGATATTCGCAACGGTGATCTACGCCGTGCCTCCGGCCATCCGGCTGACGAACCTGGGAATCAGGCAAGTCACGCCGCAGGTGGTGGAGGCGGCGCAGTCCTTCGGGACGACGCGACGGCAGCTGCTGCTCAAGGTGCAGCTGCCCATGGCGATCCCCACGATCATGGCGGGGGTGAACCAGACCATCATGATGGCGCTGGCCATGGTGGTGGTGGCGTCGCTGGTAGGGGCCGGAGGACTTGGGGAGGACGTGCTGCGCGCACTGAACCGATTCAAGCCTGGTGAGGCGCTGCTTGGCGGCCTGGCCATCGTGGCGCTGGCCATCATAGTGGACCGGATCACGCAGGCGTGGGCGCGGGAGCGGCAGGCGGCGCTGAGCACGGATGGCAAGTAGATGACACGGCAGGGCCGTACAGTAAAGGAAAAGGAAGAAAGGGGTGACACAGGCATGAGGACCAGGAGTTGGAAGGGAGCGCTGATACTGCTCAGCCTCGCAATGGCGTTGATGCTGGTAGTGGCAGCATGCGGCGACGACGAGGAAGACACAGCGGCGACCACGACGACAACGACGACCACGACCACTGCTGCGGCACCAACCGCGGCCCCAGCAGACGACGCGATGATGGAGGAGAAGCCGACGCTGATCTTCTCCGACCTGGACTGGGTCAGCGCGCAGATCCAGAACGCGATCGCGCGGAAGATCCTGGAGGACGGCTACGGGTACGAGACGGACGCGGTGTTCGGGGGCACGGTGCCGCTGATGGAAGCGCTGACCCGCGGCGACACGAACATCACCATGGAGATCTGGCTGCCCAACCAGCAGGAGGCCTATGACGCGGCCATCGCAGAAGGAACGATCGAGGTGATCGGCAATAGCCTGGAGGACAACTGGCAGTCCTCGTTCATCATCCCGAACTACACGGCGGAGGCCCACCCCGGGCTGCGGAGCGTCGAGGACCTGAAGAACCCGGAGTACATGGCGCTCTTCGAGACGCCGGACTCCAAGGGCAAGGCGCGGCTGCTCAACTGCGTCCCGGGCTGGGAGTGCGAGGGCATCAACCTGGCCAAGGTGGAGAACTACGGGCTGAGCGAGTTTGTCGAACCCATCAACCCCGGTTCGGACACGGCCCTGGCGGCTGAGATCCGGTCGGCGTTCGAGCAGCAGGAACCCGTGCTGTTCTACTACTGGGGCCCCACAGTGCTGACGCACGAGCTGGACACCCAGCTGGGCGGCTACACCATCCTGGAAGAAGTAGACCACTCCGAGGCGTGCTGGGAAGCCGACTTCCTGTGCTCCTACCCGGTGGCCGAAGTCCTCATCGTGATGCGGTCGGACCTGGTGGCACATGCGCCGGACGTGGTTGAGTTCTTCCAGAAGTGGGACTTCAACGCCGGCAACCAGCTGGCGGCCGAGGGCTACCTGAACGAGACCGAAGCGGACTACCCGGAAGTTGCCGAGTGGTTCCTGGCGAACACGGAAGAGTGGAAGAACTGGGTGACCGCGGAGGCGCTGGCCAACATCGAGGCCGCGCAGGCGGGCTAACGACGGTTCACGGCAATTGAATAGTGGCCCCGTCCTCGACGGAGGACGGGGCCACAGCATTTTGAGCAGGGCACACACATCAACACATCATTTCAACCGCCGTGCTCGTGTGGGAGAAAGAGAGGAACTGCAATGAGAAGCCTACGCTGGACGAAGTCACTGGTCCTCATGGGCATAGCCATGGCGCTGCTGTTCGCGGTGGCGTGCGGGGACGACGAGGACGACACGGCGACGACCGCGACGACCACGACAACCACGACCACGACCACCGCGCCGGCTGCGGCGCCAACCGAGGCCCCGGCAGGCGACGCGATGATGGAGGAGAAGCCGACGCTGATCTTCTCCGACCTGGACTGGCCGAGCGCGCAGCTGCAGAACGCGATAGCGCGGCGGATCCTGGAGGACGGGTACGGGTACGAGACGGAGGCGATCTTCGGCGGCACGGTGCCGCTGATGGAGGCGCTGCGGCGCGGCGACACCAACATCACCATGGAGATCTGGCTGCCGAACCAGCAGGAGGCCTTCGACGAGGCGATCGCGGCGAACACGATCCAGGTTATCGGCAACAGCCTCGAGGACAACTGGCAGTCGGCGTTCGTGATCCCGAACTACACGGCGGAAGCGAACCCGGGGCTGCGGTCGGTGGAGGACCTGAAGGACCCGGCGCACATGGAGCTGTTCGTAACACCGGACTCCAAGGGCAAGGCGCGGCTGATCAACTGCATACCCGGATGGGAGTGCGAGGGGGTCAACCAGACGAAGCTGGTGACGTACGGCCTATCCGACTTCGTCGAGCTGATCAACCCGGGTTCCGACTCGGCGCTGTCGGCGGAGATCCGGTCGGCCTTCGAGCAGCAGGAAGACGTGCTGTTCCACTACTGGGGCCCGACGGTGCTGGCGCACGACCTTCAGACGAAGCTGGGCGGCTACACGATCCTGGAAGAGCCGCCGTACACCGACGCGTGCTGGGATGGCGACCAGGGCTGCGCCTACCCGACCGCCGAGGTCCTGATCGTGATCCGGTCGGAACTGGCGGGGCAGCAGGACCTTGTCGACCTGCTGACGGCGTGGGACTTCAACGCGGGCAACCAGCTTGCGGTGGAGAGCTACATGAACGAATCGGGCTCGGACTTCGCCATGTCGGCGGAGTGGTTCCTCAAGAACACGGAGGAGTGGAAGAGCTGGGTGACGCCGGAGGCGCTGGCCAACATCGAGGCGTCGCTCGGGTAGCTACAGCGACGAGCCCACCAAAGGCAAATCAAGGCCCCGCCCTCCTTTAAGGGCGGGGCCCTATAATTGGGAACGATGTTAAACCTGACACGCACAGTCCTGGTATTCCTGTGCGCGCTCGCGGTCGCGGTAGCAGCGGGCTGCGGCGGGCCGTCGGAGCGCGTGGTGGTTGAGGGGCTGGCGTCGCCGCGGGGGCTATCGGCGCTGGAGGACGGGCGGGTGCTGGTGGCCGAGCTGGGCGTGGGGCGGCTGCTGGCGGTGGCGACGGACGGCACGGTGACGGTACACGCCGACCAGCTGCCCCGGCTGGCGGACGGGCCGGAGGGCGCGCCGGCGGGGGTGTCGGCGGCGGTCGTCGACGGGGACGTCACGTACTTCATCGTCGGCGAGGCGCGTGCCAAGGGGTTCCGCGAGGTGTACGCGCTGCGGGCGGGCGGGGCGCCGCGGGGGATCACGGGGCAGGACGTGATGGGAACGGGCCCGACGGAACCGCTGCTGAACCCGTACGACCTGGCGCTGCTGCCATCGGGCGACCTGCTGGTGAGCGACGCGGGGGCCAACGTGGTGTGGCGCGTCACGCGGGAGGGGGAGATCCACACCTTCGCGGAGCCGGGGAGCATCGCGTACGAGCTGCCGGCGGGCTCGGGGCACGCGGAGCCGGTGCCGACGGGGATGACGACGGGGCCCGACGGCGCGGTGTACCTGACGACGCTGACCGGGGCGCCGTTCCCCGCCGGCGGGGCGCGGGTGCTCCGCCTTCTCGACCGGAACGCCGACGGGGACGCGCTGGACCCCGGCGAGACGGAGGTGTACGCGACCGGGTTCACGACGGCGACCGACGTGGCGTTCCTGCCGGACGGGTCGATGCTGGTGACGGAGTACACGACGGACATGGCGACGGTGGCGACCAAGGGGTACGACCGGTCCGGCGAGCACCCGGGACGGCTGATACGGTGGGAGCGCGGGAGGCGGACGGCGCTTGCGGACGACCTCATCGGGCCGACGTCGGTGACGGTGGTCGACGGGGTGGCGTACGTGAGCGAGGAGTACGCGGGCCGGGTGCGGGCCATCGAGCCGTAGTATGATGGGGCGGCAGCCCGGAACGAACCCGCGGATGGGGAGCGGGCTGCAGCGAGAAGTCGAAAGGAGAAGGGAGAAGCCATGATCGTCCTGATGGTGACCATCAACATCAAGCCGGAGCACAAGGAAGCCTTCATGGAGGAGATGATGGGCGACGCCATCGGCTCCAACCGCGACGAGCCGGGGTGCCTGCGCTTCGACGTGCTGCAGGACAACGAGAACCCGAACCAGATCCACCTGTACGAGGTGTACACGGACGAGGCGGCGCTGGAGGCGCACCGGCAGGCGCCCCACTACCTGAAGTGGCGCGACGCGGTGGCGGACTTCCGGGACGGCGACGCGATCCGGCGGGTGTGCACGAACGTGTACCCGTCCGACGGGGAGTGGCGGTAGAGGGACTGCTCAACCGGCTCAAGGCGCCCTTCGACAGGCTCAGGGTGAACGGCCCTCCATCCCCGAATCAAGTACGGGGCAGGCTCTAACCTTCCCCCGCTCGCGGGGGAAGGAACTTGGGGTCCGTCATTCTGATCTTCGCAGGAACGCCGGGGAAGTCAGGGGGACCCTTCGAGAGTCCCAGGGCGAACAGAGGAAGGAAAGAGGGGCGGCGCATCTGCGCCGCCCCTCTTTCGTTGTGCGACTCGGTCGTCGTCGCGGGCTACTCCCAGACGCCGACGGCGCAGCCGCAGCCGGTGCCGGCGGGGGTGCGGTAGCCGGGCTCGTAGCAGAGGGTCTCCATCCTGGTGTCGCCCATGGCGCCGGCGACGGCGACCCAGTTCAGGGTCTCCGTGGTGGCGGACTGGAGGCGGACGCGGGGGAGGCCGGTGAGGATCTCGGGGTCGGCCGCCTCCATGCCCTTGATGGCGAGGCGGTCGAGCTCCTCGTCGACGACGAAGTGGCTGAGGCCGCCGGTGCAGGCGAAGGCGACGGTCTTGTCGGTGTCCCATTCCTCGATGGCCTTGCGGACGGCGCGGCCGAGGGCGAAGGCGCGGCGCGGGCTGATCCAGTTGGGGGGGTAGCAGGTGTTGATGGAGATGGGGAGGATGGGCGGGGTCTTGCCGTCGAACCAGCGGGCGACGGCGAAGCCGTAGGCGTGTGGGAGGCCGAAGGGCCGGGGCTGCGTGGTGCGCGAGTGGTCGAGGTACCAGGTGGCGGGGCCGATGGTGCCGCCGTAGGACTCCTTGAGGTAGCGGGAGTGGGAGACGTCAAAGTCCTGGTCCATGAGGGACTCGATGACGTGGAGGCCGAGTTCCGAGGGCACGGGGTGGTCGTACTCGCGGGTGCCGTAGGCGAGGGAGGACATCCTGCGGGCCTCGCTCATGTCGGGGGTGACGGTGCGGGGGAGGACCTTGATGGAGTCGCCCCAGAAGACGTTGATGGACGGCATGTTGTCGTCGAAGAAGAACTCGCTCTGGTCGTCGCCGAACATGACGACGATGTCGGGGTTGACGTTGGAGAACCTGACCTGAAGGTCGTCGAGACCCTTCTGGATGTTGGCGACCCTGTCGGTGAAGGTCTCGATGTTGGAGACCTCGGCGATGCCGGGGTCGGCGTCGGCGAGGAGCTCGTCGTAGGTGACGCGACGGCCGTTGGGCGGCTGCACGAGCTCGCGGTTGCGCAGGTCGTTCTGCGCGTGGACGGCCCAGAGCTCTCCGGTGAGGCTCATGAGGGGGCTGTGGGACGAGGCGAACCCTCCTACAATCTTGGCCATGACAACCCTCCTAAACTCCGATATGCCCCTGTGTGCGGCGAGGATACTCCGACTGTCACGGGAAGTCCACACTCTTGCGGAAACTGGCGGGCCGGCGATCGCTTTCTGCGGAATCGTGCGTAATCGTGGGGGTTTGGATGGGAGGGCCGTCTACAGGCCGAAGGGGAAGTGCTCGAGGAACTCCGGGGAGCCGACTTGCTCGTGGAACGTGCGGGTCAGGTGCTTGCCGCTCTTCCAGAGAGGCTTGCCCCGCAGGGTGACGATGCCGAACTCGCGGCCGGGAATCGTGCCCTCAAGGGAGACGATGTTGAGCCGGGCCTCGTCCCAGGGGTCGATGGCGTAGAGTGGGCCGATGGTGATGCCGAGGCCGAGGGCGACGTAGGTCTTCACACTGGTGACGCTGTCGAGGGTCAGGACGGACTTGAAGCGCATGCGCTCGCGGCGATAGCGGTCGACGGAGTCGCGGTCGGAGAGGAAGCCGCGACGCCAGCTAACGAAGGGCCACTCGGCGATCTTCTCCATGGTGATGTCGTCGTCCTCCGAGAGGGGGTGGCCGAGCGGGGTCACCAATGCGGCATTCGAGGTGAAGAGGGGGTCGAAGGCGAAGGTGCGGGGGATGTTGCCCCTGGGAACCAGGCCGAAATCGGCTTCACCGCTCTCGACCATGCTGAGGACGGCGGGCTTGGTGCCGGCGAGGAGGTCAAGGGGGATGTTGGGGTGCTGGGCGCCGGCGGCCTGCACGAGGTAGGGCAGGACGTGGACGGTGAAGTCGTGGGTGGCGGCGATGGTGACGGGGCTCTCCTCGACGAGGCCGGGGTCGTTGGGGGAGAGATCGAGCAGGTCACGGACGAGGGGAGCGGCGCGCCTGGCGAAGGCGGCGCCGAACTGGGTGAGCTGGATGGGGCGCTTGCCGCGGTAGACGAGGGGCTCGCCCATCTCGGACTCGAGGGACGAGAGGTGGCGGCTGGCGGCGGGCTGGCTGATGCCGACGTGCTCGGCGGCCTTGGAGACGCTGCCGAGCTCGGCGATGGCGCACAACACTTGCAGTGACTTCAGGTCCATGCTTCCCAGTTTCCGGCGCCCCGCGGCGGTCAAGACACAGCGGACTCAGCACAGGGCGCCATCTTGAATATTCGCCACAAGACGTTTATAACGATTGTGGATATTATTACATGACGCAGTATCCTTGACAAGGCATTTGCAGAGAATCAAACTTAGGCAATCTTCCGGAGCAGTGTAGCCGGAAGCAAAACAGCCCCCCTGGTACTAACCCCCCGGCTTCAACCGGGGGGTTAGTAATTTGTTGGGGAGACGAAGGGCTGGAGCAGGGCCCGGCGTGGGCTAACCCTGGTCCACGAGGCCTATGGTGGCCGTGATGCAGGGCTCGTCGCCGAGGGCGATGGTGGTGTGGCCCTTACCGGTGGTGTCCTCGACGAGGCGGGCGTCGCCGGGGCCGAAGACCATGGTGGAGCCGTCCTCGAAGCCGATCTGGAGCTGGCCCGAGAGGATGATGACGAACTGGCGCTGGGGGGCCGGGTGCCAGTCCTGCAGCACGCCCGGGGCCCGGGAGCCGAAGCGGATCTGGGTGACGTCGATGCCCTTGGTCCAGTCGGGCATGGCGTCGAGGTCGATGGCCTCCCAGGCGGCTTTGCCGTCGGGGCCGGTGAACATGCGGTAGGTGCCCATGGGTGTGTACCTCCGGTTGTGGTGTGGGTCAGCTCCCGGTCGCCCTTCGATTTCCCTCAGGGCGAACGGCTGTTGGCGCGCCGGGCAGGTCTCGACCCGCCCCTACGATTTCTCCCTCAGAGCGCGGTAGACCTTTTCCGCGGTGATGGGGAGGTCCTTGATGCGGACGCCGACGGCGTCCTCTACGGCGTTGGCGATGGCGGCGGCTACGGGGATGACGGAGTTCTCGCCGATGCTCTTGACGTTGTAGGGGCCGACGCCGCTCTCGGACTCGACGAGGACGGTGCGCATCTCCGGGAGATCGTTGATGGTGGGGATCTTGTAGTCGCCGAACGAGAGGGTGGTGACGCGGCCGTCCTCGACCTGCAGCTCCTCCATGAGGGCGTAGCCGATGCCCTGCATTGCGCCGCCGTTGACCTGCCCCTGGTGGCCGATGGGGTTCACGATCTTGCCGACGTCGTGGGCGGTGGAGAGGCGCAGGAGCTTCACCTGGCCGGTCTCGGGGTCGACGGAGACCTCGGCGACCTGGGCGACGTAGGCGGTGACGGGGGGGAGGGCGGTGTCCTGGAACTCGGCCTGACCGGTGACGGAGCGGCCGAGGCGCTGGAGCAGCTCGGGCCAGGGGTGGCTGTCGCCAGTCGCGCGGACGCGGACGGCGCCGTCGGCGAAGGCGAGGCGGTCGGCGGGGACGTCGAGGGCCTCGGCGGCGGCCTGGAGGAGCTCGCCCTTGACCTCCTGGGCGGCGGCGTAGGCGACCTGGGTGCCGATGCGGGTGACGCGGCTGCCGCCGACGCCGGAGTCGAACTCGACGGTGCCGGTGTTCCAGACGCCGATGTGCATACGGTCGGGCGTGAGGCCGAGCTCCTCGCCGATGACCTGCATCTCGAGGGTGTAGCTGCCGGTGCCCTGCTCGAAGATGGGGGTGGTGAGCTCGGCGGTGCCGTCGGGGTTGAGGGTGACGGAGAGGTGGGAGTGGCCGCCGCCGGGGGGCCGGTCGCCGATGGCGATGCCGCGGCCGTGGTTGGGGGCCTTCGCCGTGCCGTACTCGGCGGCCTCGACGGCGGCCTCGAGGGTCTCGCGGATGTTGACGCCCTGGAAGGTGTGGTTGAGGGAGTCGGACTCGCCGGGGTTGACGACGTTGACGCGGCGGACGTCGAGGGGGTCGAGGCCGAGCCGGCGGGCGACGATGTCGAGCTGAGACTCCATGGCGAAGGCGGCCTGGGGCTCGCCGGGGCCGCGCATGTGGCCGCAGGGGACGTTGTTGGTGTAGACCTGGATGCCCTCCACCTTGACGTTGGGGGTGTGGTAGGGGCCGCCGGCGTGGGAGAAGCCCATGAGGTTGACGCCGGGCTTGTAGGCCCCGTAGGCGCCGCTGTCGAAGACGCCGCGGACGTGGTGGGCGGTCATCGAGCCGTCGCGCTTGACGCCGGTGCGGACCTGCATGACGGCGGCATGGCGGGGGTTGGCTGCCATGAACTCGTCGAGGTAGTCCATGACCATCTTGACGGGGCGGCCGCTGGCCTTGGCGAGGTAGTAGCAGAGGGGTATCTCCATGGGGGAGCCCTTGCCGCCGAAATCGCCGCCGATGGTCGCGAAGTTGACCTGGATCTCGTCCACCGGGACGCCGGTGGCGTCGGCGAGCTGCTGGCGGAGGTTGTAGGGGGTCTTGTTGGAGGCCCAGATCTGCGTGACGCCGTCGCCGTCGATCCAAACGACGCAGGAGTGGGACTCTAGGTAGGCCTGGTGCTGGCGGGGGACGGTGAAGGTGTTCTCAACGACCACGTCGGCCTCGGCGAAACCGGCCTCGACGTCGCCCTTGTTCCAGACGCTGTGGATGAAGACGTTGGAGGGCTTCTCGGGCGGCTGCGGGTAGCCGACGTAGCTCATCATGTCCGGGTGGATGAGGGGCGCGCCGTCCTGCATGGCCTCAAGGGGGTCGAGCTGGGCGGGGAGCTCCTCGTACTCGACCTCGATGAGGTCGAGGGCGGCCTGGGCGATGTCCTCGTCCTCGGCGGCGACGGCGGCGACGCGCTCGCCGGCGAAACGGGCCTCGTCCCAGGCGAGGACGGGGACGTCGCGGAGGCGGCGGCCGTAGAGGATGCCGCGGACGTCGTCGCCGGTCAGGACGGCGTGGACGCCGGGGAGGGCTCGCGCGGCGGAGGTGTCGATGCGGACGATGCGCGCGTGGGGGTAGGGGCTGCGGAGGGACTTGCCCCAGAGGGCGCCGGGCAGGTTGACGTCGGCCGAGTACATGGCCTGGCCGGTGACCTTCTCCGGGCCGTCGACGCGGCCGAGCGGCTGCCCGAAAACGTGGTACGTGGTGGTCATG
>CAZCPU010000005.1:13291-38793 GCA_964499855.1 uncultured Dehalococcoidia bacterium
ACGGGTGGCTGCCCTTGCCAGTGGCGAGTAGCTACGCTACTATGCCCCAGAACTCGCGCAAGGATACCAGATGACTACGCTTGACGCATCCTACACGGTACGGTTGACGGTGAACGGAGAGGCCCGCGAGGCGGAGGTGCCCGCGCGGCGGACGCTGGTCGACATGCTGCGGTACGACCTGGACCTGACGGGGACAAAGGAGGCGTGCAGCGTGGGCGTGTGCGGCGCGTGCACGGTGCTGCTGGACGGGGAGATCACGGCGTCGTGCATCACGCTGGCGGTGCAGGCGGACGGGGCGGAGGTCACGACGATCGAGGGCGTCGCGCAGGACGGGGAGCTGCACCCGGTGCAGCAGAGCTTCATCGACCACGGGGGCTTCCAGTGCGGCATCTGCACGTCGGGGCAGATCGTGGCGGCGAAGTCGCTGCTGGACGCGAACCCGTCGCCGACGGAGGAGCAGGTGAAGGCGTGGATGATGGGGAACCTGTGCCGGTGCACGGGCTACTACCAGATCCTGGAATCGATCATGAAGGCGGCGCGGTAGCATGAGAGACTTCATCTATCACGCGCCGACAACGCTGGACGAGGCGCTCTCGCTGCTGGAGGAGCACGGCGAGGACGCGCGGCCCATCGCGGGCGGGACGGCGATGGTCAACCTGCTGAAGCAGAACCTTGTGTATGCCGACCACCTGGTCGGGCTGGGCAAGGTGCCGGGGCTGCGCGGCATCACTCGCGACAACGGCGACCTGCGCATCGGCGCGCTGACGAAGCACCGGGAGGTGGAGCGGAGCGCGGACGTGGCATCGGCGGCGACGCTGCTGGCGGAGGCGTACAGCCGCGTGGCGACGGTGCGGATCCGGAACATGGCGACGGTCGGGGGCGGGCTGACGCACGCGGACCCGGCGCAGGACCCGCCGCCGGCGCTGATGGCGCTGGGGGCGCGCGTCGTGCTGGCGTCGTCGAAGGGCACGCGGGAGCTGCCGGTGGAGGACATCTTCGTCGACTACTACGAGACGGCGCTGGAGCCGGGGGAGCTGCTGACGGAGGTCATCGTGCCGGCACAGCCCTCGGACGCGCGGGCCGTGTACCTGAAGTTCCTGCCGCGGACGGAGGACGACTACGCGACGGTGGCCGTCGCGGCGCTGGCGCGGGTGGAGAACGGCGTGTGCGCGGGCGTACGCGTCGCGCTGGGGGCCGTGGCGCCGACGCCGGTGCGGGCGACGGGGGTGGAGGCGGCGCTGGAGGGGCAGCCGGTGACGGCGGACGCGATCCGCTCGGCGGCGGAGGCCGTCGCGGAGCAGGTGGACCCGCTGGCGGACTTCCGGGGCTCGTCCGAATACAAGCGCGACATGGCGGTGGTGTTCACGCGTCGCGCGCTGGAGCAGGCGCTGGGGCTCGGACAGTGAAGTTCTCCTACGACGTGACCGTCGACGCCCCACAAGACCGCGTATGGGCAATCCTCTCGGACGTTCCTCGAGCCGCGTCGCTGATGCCGGGCGTCGAGTCCGTGGAAGCACAACCCGATGGAACGTACACGGGCGCCGTGCGGGTGCGCGTGGGGCCAATCGGCTTCAACCTGACGGGGCGCGTCGAGGTGGAGCAGGACCGCGAGGCGGGCACGTGGCGGCTGCAGGCGCGGGCGGACGACCGGCGCGTCGGCGCGGGGGTGTCGTCGTCGGTGGAGACGGTGATCTCGGAGCCGTCGCCGGGGCAGACGCAGATGCGCGTGGGCGCGGACGTGTCGTTCTCGGGCCGGCTGGGGCAGCTGGGGCAGCCGCTGATCAAGAAAAAGGCCGACGACATGGTGCAGGCGTTCGCGGAGGGGCTGAAGCGGGCGGTGGCGGGGTAGGGCGTGAGGTGTGGGCGGGGCGCGGCCCCTTGCCCGGCGGCGCCCCTAGGGGTACGCTGGCACTAGTGGCCTCACAGACCGGTTGAGGGAGGCGCAGCATGAAGCAGAAGTTCACCGCCAACGTCTGGCCTGAGGGAAATTCCTTTGTGGCGCAGGCCATTGAGGTAGGTATTGCAAGCCAGGGGGACACTGAGGAAGAGGCTTTGGCGAACCTGAAGGAAGCGCTGGAACTCTACTTCGAAACACCGGGGAAGATTCCTCCCCGGGTGTTCATCGTCGAGGTGAGCATTGCCCCCGTCGAAACCCCTGCCGTATAGAGAAGTGGTGCGCAAGCTCCGTGCTGCGGGATTCAGGGAACGTAGACAGCGGGGCAGCCATGTGATATTTGCCAAGGCAACCAGCGAAGGAACGTTAACCGCCGTTGTTCCGCGGAAACGAGAAATCGACATCGGAACGTTACGGTCAATCATCAGCCAGGCCCGCATGTCCGTTTGGGAGTTCGAGGAACTCTAGGCGGGCTAGCCGGACTTGACAGCGTCGAGGACGGCACGGCCCGTCGCCTCCCACAGCGTTTCCCCGAAGGCGCGGCCCTGCTCGACGTTATCGCCGGCGCGGCGGGTGAGGCGCACGAAGAATACGGTCAGCGGCTCCTCCTCGCCCGGGAGGAGGGCGCCGGGGGTGTGGAACTCGAAGGACCAGTCGTCGACCATCATGCGGTGCACGAGGAGCCACCACGCCCAGGGGTCGGTGCTGAACCTGGGCGGGGGCGTCGGCTGGAACTCGGTGTTGACGAGGGCCCACATCCACGGCTTGTCGTAGATGACGCGCTCGTAGAGGACCTCGTCCATGAGTGGGCCCGCAGGCATACCGCTGTCGGCCATAGCGGGGGGAGGATAGCAGCGTAGCTGGCGGGGCGCAAGGTTGGGGGTTGCGACGGCAATGGAACAGACGTAGGGAGTATGCCGTTGTAGAGGGTGACGTTGACAATCCGGCTGGTTGTAGTAAGCTGGTACGGAATAACGCCATCAAAACCCAAACGCTGTGACAGGGAGTAGTAGCGATAGTTCACGCTTCAGAGAGTCGGCGGATGGTGGGAAGCCGATAGCGGTCGGGTCGCGAACTCGCCCTTGAGCGGAGGGGCCGAGGCAACGCAAGGCGCGTACGCCGGTAGGTCCCTACGGTTGCACCGTTACAGCTGCCTGAGGCGGTCCGGCCGGGCTGCGCGAACGCGCATGGCACGACGGGACAACAGAGGGTGGTACCGCGGGTAGCAGTGAGCCCGTCCCTTTGGGGACGGGTATTTTTGTTGCCGGGGGGCGCCCCGGCCGCAGGCGGAGAGGAACCATGAGACTGAACGGCGGACAGATCATATGCCAGGCCCTGCTGAACGAGGGTGTCGACACGGTGTTCGGCATCCCTGGCGGGGCCATCATGCCGCTGTACCAGACGCTGCCCCAGTACCCGGGGCTGCGGCACATCCTGGTGCGGCACGAGCAGGGCGCGGCGATGGCGGCGGACGGCTACGGGCGGGTCACGGGGAACGTCGGCGTGTGCTTCGCCACGTCGGGGCCGGGGGCGACGAACATGGTGACGGGCCTGGCCGGCGCGATGATGGACTCGGTGCCGGTGGTGGCCGTCACGGGGCAGGTCACGCGGGAGGCGATCGGCAAGGACGCGTTCCAGGAGACGGACGTCACGGGGGTCACGCTGCCGGTGCTGAAGCACAACTACCTGGTGATGTCGGCGGCGGAGCTGCCCCGGGTGATGAAGGAGGCGTTCTACCTGGCGCGCTCGGGACGGCCGGGGCCGGTGCTGGTGGACGTGCCGAAGGACGTGTTCGTGGAGGAGGCGGAGTTCGAGTACCCGGAGACGGTGGAGCTGCCGGGGTACCCGCCGCCGACGTACGCCGACGAGGAGTCGGTCAAGCGGGCGGCGGAGCTGATCGCGGAGGCGAAGCGGCCGATCGTCATGGCGGGCCACGGCATCATCATCTCGCAGGCGTACAAGGAGCTGCAGGAGTTCGCGGAGAAGGGGCAGTTCCCGGTGTCGACGACGCTGCTGGGGATCAGCTCCTTCAAGACGGACCACGTGCTGAACATCGGGCTGCCGGGGATGCACGGGTCGGCGTTCGCGAGCCACGCCATCAACGACTCGGATCTGCTCATCGGGCTGGGGATGCGGTTCGACGACCGGGTGACGAGCAAGGTGAGCCTGTTCGCGCCGAAGGCGAAGGTGATCCACGTGGACATCGACCCGGCGGAGCTGGGGAAGAACGTGCGGCCGACGGTGGGCATCGTCGGCAACGTGAAGCACGTGCTGGAGCAGCTGACGCCGCTGGTGGAGCGGGCGGACCGGCGGGAGTGGCTGGCGCACATCGACCAGCTGCGGACGAAGCACCCGCTGTGGCTGGAGGACGGGGACGACCAGATCCGCCCGCAGGACGTGATCCAGCAGATCTCCGACCTCACGGACGGCAAGGCGATCATCGCGACGGGGGTGGGCCAGCACCAGATGTGGGCGGCGCAGCTGTACAACTTCAAGGAGCACAACAGCTTCATCACCTCCGGCGGGCTGGGCTCGATGGGGTACGAGGTGCCCTCGGCGATGGGCGCGCAGGTTGGGGAGCCGGACCGGGTGGTGTGGACCTTCGCGGGGGACGGCGGGTTCCAGATGACGATGATGGAACTGGCGACGATGGTGGAGAACCGCATCCCGGTGAAGATCGCGCTGATCAACAACTTCTCGCTGGGCATGGTGCGGCAGTGGCAGGACATCTTCTACAACCATGACTACGTGGCGACGCTGTACACGGGCAACCCGGACTTCGTGAAGCTGGCGGAGGCCTTCGGGATGAAGGGGATCCGGGCGACGAAGAAGGACGAGGTGGGTGCGGCGGTGAAGGAGGCCATGGCGTTTGACGGCCCCGCGCTGGTGGACTTCCAGGTGGAGATGTCGGAGAACGTGTACCCGTTCATACCGCCGGGGACGGGGGTGGCGGCGATGGTCGAGGACCCGCGGCTGCTGGAAAGGCGCGCGTGATGGCGACGAGCGAACCCATCAAGCAGCACACGGTGGTCGCGCTGGTGTACGACCGGCCGGGCGTGCTCAACCGGGTGGTGAGCATGGTGCGCCGGCGGGCGTTCAACATCAGCAGCCTGGCCGTCGGGCACTCGGAGACGCCGGGGCTGTCGCGGATGACGTTTGTCGTCGAGGGCGACGACACGATGCTGCTGCAGGTGACGAGCCAGCTCCGGAAGCTGGTGGACGTGGTGCGGGTGTCCGACCTGAACCGGGAGAACACGATCTTCCGCGAGCTGTGCATGCTGCGGGTGAAGGCCGACGCGGAGACGCGCAACGAGATCATCCAAATAGCGAACATCTTCCGCGCGAACATCGTCGACGTGGCGCACGACTCGCTCATCGTGGAGATCACGGGGGACGAGGACAAGGTGGAGTCGCTGGATCTGCTGATGCGGAAGTTCGGGGTGCTGGAGATCATGCGGAGCGGGCGGCTGGCAATGGTGCGGGGGACGCACCGCACGGACGAGCCGGTCGACGCGGCGCGCACGTGGGTAATGAACGGGGGCGCACGTCACACGGAGACGGAGGCGCCGCAGACCTCGGCGGTCCTGCCCCCAGGGTAGGGCCCGGCAGTCAATATCGAAAAACGGAAGGGGAAAACGGCATGGCCCAGATGTACTACGACAAGGATGCGGACCTCACGCTGCTGGCGGACAAGACCATCGGCATAATCGGCTACGGGAGCCAGGGACACGCCCACGCGCTGAACCTGAAGGACAGCGGGATGAACGTGATGGTGGGGCTGTACAAGGGCAGCAACTCCTGGAGCAAGGCCGAGGAGGCGGGTCTGGAAGTCGCCGAGGTGGCGGAGGTGGCGCAGAAGGCCGACGTCATGATGGTGCTGGTGCCGGACATGCGGCAGCGGGACGTGTACAACGAGTCGATCGCGCCGTACCTGGACTCGTCCAAGGCGCTGATGTTCGCGCACGGGTTCAGCATCCACTTCAAGATGATCGTGCCGCCGCCGGACGTGGACGTGATGATGATCGCGCCCAAGGCGCCGGGGCACCGGATGCGGGAGATCTTCACGCGCGGCATGGGCGTGCCGTCTTTGCTGGCGGTGTACCAGGACGCGTCTGGGAAGGCGCGGGAGCTGGGGCTGGCCTACGGGGCGGGCGTCGGCTCTGGGCGCGCGGGGATCCTGGAGACGACGTTCAAGGAAGAGACGGAGACGGACCTCTTCGGCGAGCAATCGGTGCTGTGCGGGGGGATCACATCGCTGATCCGGAACGCGTTCGAGACGCTCGTGGAGGCGGGCTACCAGCCGGAGGTGGCGTACTTCGAGTGCATGCACGAGGTGAAGCTGATCGTCGACCTGCTGTACCAGGGCGGGATGGCGTACATGCGGTACTCGGTGAGCGACACGGCGGAGTACGGCGACTACAGCCGGGGCTCGCGGGTGGTGGACGAGCACGTGCGGGAGACGATGCAGAACGTGCTCAAGGAGATCCAGAGCGGGGAGTTCGCGCGCGAGTGGATCGCGGAGAACGACGAAGGGCTGCAGCGGTTCAAGGCGGCGCGGCAGGAGGCGGCGGAGCACCCCATCGAGAAGGTGGGGAAGGAGCTGCGCGACATGATGCCGTGGCTGCAGCAGACGATTTAGCCGGAAGGCACAGGAGCAAGCGGTGAACAGCCAGGAGGGCACCAGCGTAGTCCCCGTCCCGATGCCGTCGGGGCGGGCCTGCGCATTCCTTCGGCCTCTGTAATGGCGGCCCAATCGACAATTGAACGGTATGAGAGAGGAAGAAGGAAGCAGCCATGACTACGCAGAAGACCGAAAAGGACCAGAACCGAGTCCGAATCTTCGACACGACTCTCCGGGACGGAGAGCAGGCGGCGGGCGCGGCGATGACGCCAGAGGAGAAGCTGGAGATTGCGAAGCAGCTCGAGCGGCTGGGCGTCGACATCATCGAGGCGGGGTTTGCGGCCTCGTCACCGGGGGACATGGAGGCCATCAAGGCGATCGCGCGGGAGGTGAGGGACTCGACGGTGTGCTCGCTGGCGCGGGCGAACCCGGACGACATCGACGCGGCGTGGGAGGCGATCAAGGAGGCGGCACACCCGCGCATCCACACCTTCATCTCGGCGTCCGACGTACACATGCAGCACCAGCTGCACAAGGACCGGGAAGAGGTGCTGGAGATGGCGGTGGCGGCGGTGAGCCGTGCCAAGGGGTACTGCGAGGACGTGGAGTTCTCGCCGATGGACGCGACGCGGTCCGACCCGGAGTTCCTGTACGCTATCATCAGCGCGGCCATCGACGCGGGGGCGACGACCATCAACATCCCGGACACGGTCGGGTACGCGATCCCGGAGGAGTTCGGGGAGCTGATCCGGAGCATCCGGGAGAACGTACACAACATCGACAAGGCGATCATCAGCGTACACTGCCACAACGACCTGGGGCAGGCGGTGGCCAACAGCCTGGCGGCGGTGAAGGCCGGTGCGCGACAGGTGGAGGGGTGCATCAACGGCATCGGCGAGCGGGCGGGGAACACGGCGCTGGAAGAGGTCATCATGAGCATCCGGACCCGCCAGCAGTACTTCGAGACGAACGTGGGCGTGGACACAACACAGATCTACCCGACGAGCCGCATGGTGAGCGAGGTGACCAACTTCCCGGTGCAGCCGAACAAGGCCATCGTCGGTCTCAACTCATTCCGGCACGCTTCGGGCATCCACCAGGACGGGGTGATCAAGAACAAGAACACCTACGAGATCATGGACCCGAAGAGCGTGGGCTGGACGGGGGAGTCGCTGGTGCTGGCGAAGCTGAGCGGCCGGGCCGGGCTGCGGGCACGGCTGCTGGAGCTGGGCTACGAGCTGGACCAGGATGAGCTGGACCGGGTCTTCGCGGCGTTCAAGGAGCTGGCGGACAAGAAGCGGGAGGTGACCGACCGCGACCTGGAGGCGCTGATGGCGGAGGACCGCCGGGTCGAGGACGAGACGGGCTACCGGGTCGAGGAGGTGGCCATCGAAACGGGCACGGGCCTCGTTCCCACCGCGACGATCACGATGACGACGCCGGAGGGGGAACGCAGGACGGAACGGACCGAGGGCAACGGCCCGGTGGACGCCGTGTGCAAGGCGGTCGTGGCGGTCATCGGGGTGAGGCCGCGACTGGAGGACTACACGGTCCGCGCGATCACGGGCGGGCTGGACGCGGTGGGCGACGTGACGGTGCGGCTACGGCACGAGGAGCGGATCTACTCGGGTCGCGCGGCGGACACGGACATCCTGGTTGCGAGCGCGAAGGCGTACACGAACGCGATGAACCGGCTGCTGGCGCTGGACGGAACGGAGCCGATGGACAAGATGCCGGGCGTGTAGAGCCAGGCCGGCCCAGGGTGAAACTGGCAGCCCTGATTCAACTGGTCAGGGGGCTGCTCTTCCGGTGGCGGACCGGGCGGGGCCGCCCTTCCACCACGGCAAGGGAGAATGCTAGTCATTCTTGCCATAAGCGTGTAGAATCTTGTGAGCCCAATTCCTGTCATGCCAGTCTTATGGGGGGAGAAAGGAAAAGCATGATCGCGTACGAAGAGAACATGGAACTCATGCGAGTCGGGCCGGGCACGCTCATGGGCGAGCTGATGCGCCGCTACTGGATGCCAGTGGCCGCCGCCGCGGAGCTGGACGACAACCCGATCAAGCAGATGCGGTTGATGGGCGAGGACCTGGTGCTGTACAAGGACAGGGACGGGAACTACGGGCTCGTCGACCTGCACTGCCCGCACCGGAGGGCGGACCTTTCGTACGGCATCCAGGACCAGAACGGCCTTCGGTGCAACTACCACGGCTGGCTGTTCGACCACACGGGGGCGTGCCTGGAGCAGCCGTTCGAGGAAGTGGCGTACCCGGACGCCAAGTTCAAGGACCGCATCAAGATCAAGGCGTACCCGGTGGAGGAGAAGGCCGGGATGCTGTGGGTCTACATGGGCCCAGGGCCGGCGCCGCTGGTGCCGGACTACGACCGCTTCTACGACAAGGGCTACAAGCAGGTGGTGTACACGGAGATCCCCTGCAACTGGTTCCAGTGCCAGGAGAACAGCATCGACCCTGTCCACGTGGAGTGGCTGCACGGGCGCTGGTCGAAGGTGCTGGGCGTCGGGCGTCGGGGCCCGGAGCCGCAGGCGCACATCAAGGTGGGCTTCGACGAGTTCGACCACGGCATCGTCTACCGGCGCGTCTTCGAGGGCGGCACGGAGGAAGAGGAGCAGTGGACGGTCGGGCGGGTCTGCCTGTGGCCGAACGCGCTGTACGTGGGGCACTTCGAGTGGCGGGTGCCCATCGACGACGAGAACACGCTGAGCATAGCGTGGTTCAACGTGCCGGTGCCGGGGGACGAGCCGTTCGAGCAGGAGCGGATCCACTACTGGACGTCGCCGCTGACGGACGAGGAGACGGGGCGGTGGATCGACACGCACGTGATGAACCAGGACTTCATCGCGTGGGTGGGGCAGGGCGCGCTGGCGGACCGCACGCAGGAGCACCTGGGCGGGAGCGACGCGGGCATCATCCTGATGCGGCGGCGCATGCTGGAGGAGGCCCGGGTGGTGGCCGACGGCGGGGAGCCGAAGTGCGTCTACCGGGACCCGGAGACGAACCAGAAGCTGTACCTGCCACGCCAGGGCCGGGCGCGCGAGGACCAGGGCCTGCCGCCGCAGTTCCGCAACGCGGACCCGACAAAGGCGCCGCGCAACGTCCACCTGGCGCGGCAGCCGCAGTGGATCCTGGACGAGATGGACGGCATCTGGCAGGAGCGGCTGGCGGGCGTGAGCGACTACAAGCCCGTCGAGCAGACGATCGAGTAGACGCCGGCGGGGGCGTTGGGAGACGCCCCCGGCCGGCCATCGCAGCATGCACGGGAGCGCCCGGTTGGTAGGGCGCTCCTAGCTGTGCTATACTGGCGGATGCAAATTCAAAAGTCCGCCCTTGTTTGTTGGGCGGCGGGATAGAGGATTGGCGAACCCGAGAGCATACGAGCTTGTAGTGGTGTTGAGCCCTGCCCTGGACCAAGAGGAGGTGGACGGGACCATGGAGCGCATCCATGGGATCATCACGGGAGCGGGTGGAGAGCTGACCAACCAGGAGAACTGGGGCATACGGCGCCTGGCCTATCCAATCCAGGACTACACGGAGGGGAACTACTTCCTCACCCAGTTCACGACGGACCCGGACCGGACGCGGCCGCTGGAGAACGCCCTCGGGCTGTCCGAGGACATCCTGCGGCACCTGCTGATTCGCACGGACAACTAAGGCGACCAATCCGGCCGGGACGGCAAAGGGGCAACCATGGTCAGCATGAACAAGATCATCATCATTGGCCACCTGGGCCGCGATCCCGAGATGCGCTACACGCCCCAGGGCACGGCGGTGACGGACTTTTCGGTCGCCACGTCGCGGGCCTACACGGACGGCATGGGGGAGCGACGCGAGGAGACGGACTGGTTTCGGGTGAGCGCGTGGCGGCAGCTGGCGGAGCTCTGCAACCAGTACCTGCAGAAGGGCAGCCTGGTGTACGTGGAGGGCCGTCTGCACGTCAGCACCTACGAAGCGAACGACGGGACGACGCGCTTTTCCAGTGACGTAACAGCCAATGAAGTCCGGTTTCTGAACCGGCCGGACCGGTCCGGCGAGGGCTTTTCCGGGGGCGGGTTCAGCGGACAGACCGGAGGGATGGGCGGCGGGCCGTCGGAGCCCGACGACCTGCCCTTCTAGGAGCCGGGACACCAAGAGCAACGTGGAGGACCGTTAGCGTTATGACGACAACCGGAGAGCAGACCAGGCCACCGTCGAGCGGGCCGAGCGGGGGGCCATCGGGGCCGAGGCCGAGCGGGGGACCCCGAGGCCGAGGCGGCGGGCGCGGACGACGCTTCTACCCGCCGCGCCGGCGCGTGTGCGCGTTCTGCGTCGAGAAGAAGATCGTGATCGACTACAAGAACGTGGGGATGCTGCGCCGCTACATCACGGAGCGGGCGCGGATCAGCCCGCGGCGTCGGACGGGGACGTGCGCCAGGCATCAGCGCATCCTCTCGGAAGCCATCAAGCGGGCCCGGCAGATCGCGCTGCTGCCCTTCACGCCGGACCACATCCGGGTCACGGGCTGGCACGGCTAGAAGGGGGCGCGGACGGGCTCGGCGCGCGCCCGAAAAAGGGAAGGCGCGTTGAAGACGCAACCTCCAAGGCCGGTCAAGCGTTTATAGTTCATATGACCAACGACCCGCCGCCACCATGCGGCGGGCTGTTACGCAAACGGACATCGCGGCAGGAATAGGGACACGTTGGAAAGACAGCGAATACTGGCAGCCAACCTCGGCAGGCGCAATCGAGGGACCAACCTGGAGCGCGACAAGCGGCGGCAGCGCGTCGCCATCGGCATCGCGGTGTTCGTGGTGCTGCTGGTCATCGCCATCCCCATCTACGGGTGGGTGACCACCTTCGTGCTGCCGCCCCGCGAGGTCATCGTCCGGGTGAACGACGTGGAGTACGACATGGGCTACCTGGTGAAGCTCATGCGGATGGTGCAGCGCCAAACGGAGGCGGGTGGCCAGCAGGTGAACCTGGGCACGGTGCCGTTCCAGATGGTGCAGGACCTGGCGACCAACGAGCTCATCGTGCAGGGCGCGCAGGCGCGGGGGATCCAGGTAACCGATGAGGAGCTGGACGCGGAGCTGCGGCTGCGGGTGCTGGGCCCGGTGGACCCGGAGTCCACGTCGACGCCGGCGGAGATCGAGACGGAGTTCCAGGAGACGTACCGGCAGTTCCTGAACCAGGTCCAGGTGACGGACGACGAATACCGGGATATCGTGGCGAGGGACATGTACCGGGTGAGGATGGAGGAGCTCCTGGGCGAGACGGTCCCGCTGGAGCAGGAGCACGTACACCTGTACGCGCTGGCGGTGACGTCGCAGGAGGACGCGGAGGAAGCCCGGACAAAGTTCGCGCGAGGGTCGACATTCACCGACCTCGTGAACGAGTACGCACAGGACACGGAGTCGCTCCGCCGCGAGGGGGAGATCGGCTGGGTGCCGCGCGGGGTGCTGGAGGAATTCGTGGCGGACATCGTCTTCGACGAGGTGCCGGTGGGCGAGCTCTCAGAGGGCATCCTGGATTTCGACGTCAACTCCAACCAGGACTACTACGTCATCTACTACGTGCCGGAGCGGGAGGAGTCGCGCATGGTCTCCGAGGAGAACCTGGAGATCCTGCAGGCGCAGGTGGTGTCCGAGTGGGTCACCGAGGAGCGGAGGCGCCAGGACGTGGTGACGGACTTCGACTCCACGCAGTACGCGTGGCTTGCCCAGAAACTCCGGCTGACAACCATCATCCCAACCCCCAGCCCCCGGTAGCGGGAGCCGCACGCATGGCGGAGAAGAGCGCCCTTGGCGTAGGACTGCTTGGCGTGGGCGTCATTGGCAGCCACGTGGCAGCGCGGCTGCTGGAACCCGCGACGGCGACCACCTTCGGGCGTCCGATTGCGTTGCGGCGGGCGCTGGTGCGGCGGCTGGACGCCCCGCGGAGCGTCGCGCTGCCGGACGGCGTGCTGACTGACGACTTCACCGACGTGCTGGAGGACGACGGCGTCGACATCGTCGTGGAGGCGATGGGAGGAGAACACCCGGCGCTGGACCACCTCACGCAGCTGCTGTCGCGCGGTGTGAGCGTCGTCACGGCCAACAAGGAAGTGGTGGCCAAGCACGGGCCGGCGCTGCTGGCGGCGGCGCACTCGTCCGGGGCGCAGCTGCGGTACGAGGCGAGCGTCGGCGGGGGCATTCCCATAATCGGGCCGCTGCAGGACGACCTGCTGGCCAACGACATCAGCTCGGTGCGGGCGATCATCAACGGCACGACCAACTACATCCTGACCAAGATGTCGCAGGAGGGGCTGGCGTTCGGCGAGGCGCTGGCGCAGGCGCAGGAGCTGGGGTACGCGGAGCCGGACCCGGCCAACGACATCGAGGGGCGGGACGCCGTCTACAAGCTTGCGATCCTGGCGTCGCTGGCCTTCCACACGACGGTCACGCCGGACGAGGTGCACTGCGAGGGGATCACGGCGCTGGAGGCGGAGGACTTCCAGAACGCGCACGAGCTGGGGTACGAGATCAAACTGCTGGCCATCGCGCAGCGGACCGACGGGGGCGTACAGGCGCGCGTACACCCGGCGCTGCTGCACCGCGAGACGATGCTGGCGAAAGTGGAGGGCCCCTTCAACGCCGTGGAGGTCGAGGGCGACCTGGTGGGGCCGATCGTGTTCCACGGGCGCGGCGCGGGACCGGCGCCGACGGCGAGCGCCATCATCGGCGACCTGCTGGCGCTGGCGCGCGGCGAGGACTCGACGCCCGGGGGGCCGAACTCGCAGCGCGAGCCGCTGCCGGTGCGGCCGATGCGGGACCTGGAGACGCAGTACTATCTGCGGATCAGCGCCGCGGACCAGCCGGGGGTGCTGGCGCAGATCGCGCGGGCATTCGGCGACCACACCATCAGCCTGGCGTCGGTCATCCAGAAGGGCGCGGACGACCGGGCGGGAACGGCGGACCTGGTCATCACGACGCACCCGGCCCGGGAGGCGGCGATGCAGGCGGCGCTGGTGGAGCTGAGGGGGCTCTCCGTGCTGACGGCGGTGCACAACCTGCTGCGGGTGGAGGCCTGGTGACCCCTACCAAGTTCCGGGCCCAACGGTTATCCTGTCCCTAGCGCAATGCGGAGTATTCAATGAACGAGGGCGTCCTCCAGGCGTACCACGAATTCCTGCCCATCACTGCCTCCACGCCGATGATCTCGCTGGGAGAGGGCAGCACGCCCCTGGTGCGCTCGCACCGGATGGCGGCTGAGCTGGGGCTGGACAACCTGTACTTCAAGCTAGAGGGCTGCAACCCCACCGGCTCATTCAAGGACCGGGGCATGGTGATGGCGGTGGCCAACGCCATCGAGCAGCAGAGCCGGACGATCATCTGCGCCTCCACGGGCAACACGAGCGCATCCGCCGCGGCGTACGGGGCGCACTGCAACCTCTCGACGGTGGTGCTGGTGCCGAAGGGGAACGTGGCGCGGGGGAAGATCGCGCAGGCGATTGCGTACGGGGCGCACATCCTGCTGATCAACGGGAGCTTCGACCGTGCGCTGGCCATCGTGCGGGAGCTGTCAGAGCGGCACCCCATCGCGCTGGTGAACTCGGTGAACCCGTACCGCATCGAAGGGCAGAAGACGGCGGCGTTCGAGATCACGGACGCGCTGGGGGACGCGCCGGACTACCTGTGCATCCCCGTGGGGAACGCGGGGAACATCACCGCCTACTGGAAGGGCTTCAAAGAGTACCACGAGATGGAGTACGCGACGCACACGCCGCACATGTACGGCTTCCAGGCAGAGGGGTCAGCGCCCATCGTGCAGGGGCAGATCGTCGAGAACCCGGAGACGATCGCGTCGGCGATCCGCATCGGGAACCCGGCGAGCTGGCAGACGGCGGTGGAGGCGCGGGACGAGTCGGGGGGGCTCATCGACGCGGTGACGGACGAGGAGATCCTGGCGGCGTACAAGCTGCTGGCGCGGCTGGAGGGGATCTTCTGCGAACCGGCGTCGGCGGCGTCCGTGGCCGGGCTGATCAAGAGCGTCGGGAACGGGCTCATCGCCAAGGACAAGACGGTGGTGTGCATCCTGACGGGCACGGGGTTGAAGGACCCGGACCTGGCGAACCAGATTGCGGACATCCCGCTTCGGGAGCTGTCGGCGGAGTCCGACGAGGTGGAGCGGGTCATCCTGTCGTTGTAGGGCGGCCCTAGTCCGCTTCAGCGACCCCGACTATTCTCCTCTTTTCCTGAGGCCTACCCGCATGCCTCTCGTGCGCACCGACACGCTCACCCCACCCGCCGGTAGACCAGGGTGTTGCCTTGCTTGCCGCAGATCTCGGTGACGCCGGCCTCCCGGAAGCAGTAGGCGGCCTGCTGGGCGAGGTCGCGCGAGGATTTCATGGCTGTCGCGAGGTCGTTCGTGGTGAACTGCTCGGGCAGGTGGGCGACGACCATTGCGAAGAGGTCAGCCATCGCGGTGACGGTGTGGGTCTGGACGACGTCCAGGAGGCGGCGGTCGACGCGGGTGTAGCCCGGCCTGCGCCAGCGGCGGCGGAGCCGTGGCGCGCGGACCTCTTCCTCGACGGTCATGACGACGTCGAGGGACAGGTTGGGGTGCGCGAGCAGGGCCGGGATGCTGACGAGGGCCGGGAAGACGTCGAAGACGGAGCCGTGCCGGGGCGACATGCGCCGCCTGGGCGGCGGGCCGGCGTCCGCGGACAGGCTGACGATGTAGCGGTCGCGGGCGATGGGATGGACGAGGGTTACCGGAAACGACTCAAGGAGTTTTTCCAGTTTGGCCTTGAGCGGGCCGAAGCCGCCGGTCTGGACCTCAACGATGCGGCCGCCGGTGACGACGTCCGCGACGAAGCCGTCGATGACCTGCTCGGTGGCGCTGCCGGCGACGGCGTAGCGCTCCTTCAGGGCGCGGTGGAGCGACTGCTCGTTGAGCTCGCCGATGCTGGTCATGGCAGGAGCATCGTAGGGGACGCGGGCGTGGGGGCGCAACGGCGACCTTGCGTCAGGGTGCGGTATGCGCGGAGGCCGTTGAGCATGGGGAACCCCCATCCCGGCCTTCCCCCGCGTGCGGGGGAAGGGGTCTTACGCGAGGGCGAACGGTTGGGCTTTCGTGCGGTGCCGGGGCCGCTAGCGGCGGAAGGTGACGCGGCGGAAGATCTCGGCGTACTCCACGCCGACGCGCTCGCCGTTCTGCTTGACGCGGGCGCGGGAGAAGTCGCCGGGGTTGCGGCCGCCGAACTGGCTGGCGTGCTTGGCGAGGGCCTCGATCTTCCTGTCGACGGTCTCAGTGACATCGCAGAAGACATCGGGGTCCTCGGAGCCCCAGAAGAGGATGGCGCCGACCTTGTGCGGCTCGAGGCCGGCGGCGCGGTGCTCGGGGAAGTGGTGGATGTCGCGGGCGTAGGGGAAGCAGGCGTCCTGGGCGACGATGCCGATGGTGCGGTGGTCGCGGTGGGCGTGCTGGAGACGGTGGTAGGGCTCGGTGGTGAGGACGACGTCCGGCTTGAAGCGGCGAATGGCCTCGACCAGATGGCCGCGGAACTCGCGGGAGTCCTCAAGGCCGCCGTCGGGGATGCGCAGGTTGACGACCTCCCTGATGCCCATGACCTCGGCGGCCTCGGCCTGCTCGCGCTCACGGGTCTCGATGAGGTCCTCGGGGGAGACGTCCGGGTCGCTGGTGCCGGCGCGGCCGTCGGTGGCGAGGACGAGGAAGACCTCGGCGCCCTCATTGACCCACTTGACCACCGTGCCGCCGCAGCCGCCCTCGGCATCGTCGGGATGTGGGGTGAAGACCAGGGCGCGTTCCGGCGTTTCCAACGGCTCCATAGGGTTGTCCTCCTCGATTTGCCTGGGCGTAGGTAGCCCGGGGTGGTTTCGTGGGGCCGCGCGGGCGGCTCCGGGAACGGGCAGCGGCAGCACCCGGCGGCCTCTCCGAGGCATGGGCGGCTAGGCAGTCACTCTGCTACAATGAGTTATCCTTGTCAAGGTACCTCGCACCTCATGCCGAGTTCAAAACCTCACCTTCACACCTTCACCTGGGACCGCCTCGAAGACTTCGCGGCCCTTGTCAACGCGGTACAAGGGCTGGAAGGCACACCCGCCGCCGTCGACGCAGGATTCATGACCGAGCGGCTGCGCGCGCCCGGCATGGACGCCGAGACCGACTGCCTCCTCGCCTCGCTGGACGGGGAGCTCATCGGGTACACGCTGCTGAACTGGGAGCTGCCCATCGGGTGCGTCGTGCTGGAGGGGGACGTCCTGCCGGAGCGAGAGCGGGAGGGCGTCCGCGGCGAGCTCTTCGAGTGGGCGAAGAAGCAGGGGCGCCGCCGGGGGGCGGCCGCGGCGCGGGCGGCCGCGGCGGAGGCCAACGCCGAACTGACCGGCTTCCTGGAGAGACAGGGGTTCCGGCCGGTCCGCCTGCACGAGATCCTGCACTGGTCGGGCGGCTCGCTGCCGGCGCCGGCGCTGCCGCGGGGCATCGCGTCACGCCGCTTCCGCGCGGGCGACGAAGCCTCGCTCGCGGAGGCGCAGAACGCCGCCTTCAGGGGGCAGTGGGGGTTCTCGCCCAACACCGTGGAGCAGATTGCCTACGCCGTCGGCATGAGCCGCACGACGCCGGAGGGCGTGGCGCTGCTGCTGGACGGGGACGACGTGGCGGCCTACTGCCTGACGCAGACCGTCGGGCAGGCGCCGGAGATGGCGGGGAGCGTCTTCATGCTGGGGGCGCACCCGCGCCACCAAGGGCTGGGGCTGGGACGCGCCGCGCTGCTGGCGGGCATGCACCTGCTGCTGGACCGCGGGGTCAAGACGATCGAGCTTACGGTGGACGCGGAGAACGAGGCTGCCCGGCAGCTCTACGAGTCCGTGGGGTTCCAGCGGGTAAACGGGCGAAGGTGGTTCGAGGCGGACCTGACGGGGAGCTAGTCCATCGTCGCACGCTCGGCCTCGAGGGTCTGGGCGCCGAGGCCGTTCTCGCCCGCCTCGACGCGCTTGCGGCGCTCGAAGTGCTCGCGGGTGATCTCCTCTGACAGCACGCCGCCGGAGAAGATGATGCGCATGGCCTCGTCGAAGGTGATGTCGGTCGGGGTGACATCGCTCTCGCGCACGAAGGTCATGAAGCCGGACGTGGGGATGGGGATGGTGGGGATGTACACCGTCAGGTACTCGTCGCCGTCCGGCATGACGAAGCGGCTGGTGACCATTCCCAGGGCGAGGGCGCCAATGCGAGGGTACTCGAGGACGACGACGGGCTGGTTGGACAGGGGATTGCTGGCGGAGAACATATCGACGACCTGCCGGACGACGCGGTAGAAGCTGCGCACGACGGGAATGCTCTCGATGGCGCCGTGCCAGTAGCGCTCGACCTGGCCGCCGGCCGCGGACCGGGCGGCGCGCCCGAGGCCGTAGAGGAAGGCGGCGATGATGACGACGATGATGACCTGCAGGTAGATGCCGGAGATGAAGGGTATCCTGCCCTCCACCACCTCAAACAGGGGCAGGAGGAAGTTGTAGAGGAAGTCCCAGAGGAACCGCAGGATGAAGATGGTGGCGGCCAGCGGGATGATGATGATGAGGCCGGTGACCAGGTAGTTCCTGAACTGCCCGACGGCGGCGCCCGTGCGCGACCGAGCGATGCGCAGGCGTTCCAGCATCTCTTCCTTGGTCATCGCACAGCCTCCGCGGCGAGCAGGCCGCCGTAGAATTCGGCGAACCGCCGGCCGATGGCGTCCCACCCCATCCCCTCGGCGCGTTCGCGGCCGGCGCGGCCCATGGCCTCGCGCAGGGCGTCGTTGGCGAGGAGGACATCGACGCGGTCGGCATAGAGCTCGGGGGTGTGGAGCGGGACGAGGTAGCCGGTCTCGCCGTCGCGGACGAGGGAGGCGAGGCCGCCCGTGCGCGCGGCAACGACGGGGGCGCCGCAGGCCATGGCCTCCAGGGCCACGAGACCGAAGCTCTCATACCAGGAGGGGGCGAGCAGCACGTCGGCGGCGCTGTAGTACGCGGGAAGGTCATCGTGCGGGACCGTGCCCGCGAAGCGGACGCGGCCGTCCATGCCGAGGGACGCCGCAAGCGCGCTCAAGCGCCCGGCTTCCGGGTCGTTCTCAAGGTCGCCACCCACCAGCACCACCTCCACGTCATGCCGCTCCCGCAGGAGGGCGGCGGCAGACACCGCCAGATCAAACCGCTTCAGCGGATCGAAGCGCCCGACGCAGAGCAGGACACGCTTCCCGGCCAGCCCCAAGTGGCGCCGCGCCTCATCGCGGTCGAGGGGGCGGAATACGTCGACGTCGACGCCGCCGGGCAGCACGGCGACCCTATGCCGGGGCGCGGCGTAGTGCTGCGCGAGCAAATCGCGCTCGTGGCGGTCGGAGACGACGATGGCGTCGGCCGCGGCGACGATGCGGCGCTCGGCGGGGCTGCGCTCGGGCGGCTCCTCGGCGGACGGGTCGGCCAGCAGTTTGACCTCGGCGAGGGTGTGGAACGTGGCGGCGTGCAGGGCGCCCCACGCTGGGGCGAGCTCGAGCCCGGCGAGGCCGGACAGCCAGTAGTGGCTGTGGACGACGTCATAGCGCGCGGCGTCGGCCGTGGCGAGGTCGCGGGCGCCGGCGACGAAATCCGGGAGCCAGGGCAGCAGCGAGCCCTCGACGGGGCCCGGCGGGCCGGCGCCGACGTGGACGAGGCGGACGCCGTCGCCCATGGCGGCGACGGGGGGATCCTGGGCGTTGTGGCGGCGGGTGAAGACGTCGACGGCCGCGCCCTGGCGGGCGAGGGCCTGCGCCAAGTTACGCACGTAGACGCTCATGCCGCCGGCTTCGCGCTCGCCAAGCCGCGCCAGGGGGGACGAGTGATAGCAGAGCATGGCGATGCGCATGGGCGTCCCGCTCCCAGCCGGCCTAGGATGGCGCTCCGTCCCTGACGACGGTCATGCGGTACACGGCCTGGTCAACGCCGCCGAGATGGTACTTGTAGTGCTCGTCGCCGCGGAGGAACTCGAAGGACTCGAGGCCGCGGTCTATGGCGTCGCGGATGGCGGTGGCCTTGAGGAGGAGGCCGACGCTGAGGTCGGCGAAGGCGGGGTCAAAGCCGCTGTTGTAGAGGAGGCGGCGGCCGCAGTAATCGAAGCAGAGGCAGGATGAGACGGGGGCGCCGTCCTTCTCCATGAACCAGAGGCGGGCGACGTTGACGCCGGCGAGGGCGATTGCCATCTCGCGGAAGAAGGTCTCGCGCTCGGGGGTCAGGAAGCGGTACTTCTCCTCGCGGCCCATGCGCATGAGGCCGAAGAAGGTGTCGAGGCGCGCCTCGATCTCGGCGGCGTCCGCGTACCAGCGGATGTCGACGCCGCCGGCGCTCTCGAGGCGGCGGAACTTGCGGCGGAGCTCGTGGCGGTCCTTCTTGCGGAGGCCGGCAAGGTAGGAGTCCCAGTCGGCGGGAAGCTCGAGGGTGGGGGAGACGTCCTCCTGCTCGACGGTACACGACCAGCCCTGCTGCTCCGCGAAGCGGGGCAGGTGGCGGAGGGTGGGCGACGACTGGGAGAGGGAGGGGAAGTAGAGGCGGCGCCAGTCCTGGGAGAGGAGGTAGTCGCGGAGGTGGCGGTAGAAATCGGGCTCGTAGCCCTGGGGGACGATGAAGTCGTGGAAATCGAAGAGGTCGGTGTCGCCGAGGAAGGAGATGGTGTCGCCCTCGCGCTGGAGGGGGGCGATGCCGACGGTCTCGCCGTCCTGCTGGAAGGCGAGGAGGAGGAGCTCGCGGCCCTGGCCGAAGCTCTCCCACCAGAGGCGCTGCCAGCGATGGGAGAGGAAGAAGGCCTTGACGTCGCAATCGGGCACCATGGGGTCCCAGGACTGCTCCAGGGATGAGAAGGTGTGGACGGTGGTCTGTGCGGGCATCTGACCCCCAAGAATGACGCTTATGCTCTTGTCAGCAACCTACAAGGAGGGCGCGGCGGGCGGCCTCTCCACGGGTTGTGGGCTAGGACGCGGGCGCGGGCGCGGCGTTGGGGCCGGACGAGGTGCCCCTGGGAGTGCGCTGGCGGGACTTGGCCGGCTTCTTCTCGGCCGCCTCCGGCTCGGGCTCGGCGACGGCCGTGGCGGGCGTCGCGCGCTCACGCGCGGGGGCGACGGAGTCAAAGAGCTCGTCCAGCTCCGGGCCCTCAACGGTCTCGTGCTTGATGAGGTACTGGGCGATCTGGTGGAGCTTGTCATTGTTCTCGAGGAGGGTGTTTCGGGCCAGCGAATAGGCCTCGTCCACGAGCTGGTGGACCTCGGTGTCGATGTCCTCGGCGATGCGGTCGCTGTAGTCGCGCTGCTCGGAGATCTCGCGGCCGAGGAAGACGAGCTCCTCGCGCTTGCCGAAGGTGCGTGGGCCGAGCTTCTCGCTCATGCCGTAGCGGGTGACCATCTGGCGGGCGATGTTGGTGGCGGTGGCGAGGTCGTTGCTGGCGCCGGTGGTTACGTCGACGAAGATGATCTCCTCGGCGACGCGGCCACCCATAGAGACGGCGAGCATGTCCTTGAACTGCTGCTTGCTCCAGAGGTGGCGGTCCTCGTCGGGCAGGAGGCGGGTGTAGCCGCCCATGCCGCCGCGGGCGACGATGGAGATCTTGTGCACGGGGTCAGCGTGCTCCAGCATGCGGGCGACGAGGGCGTGGCCGGCCTCGTGGTAGGCGGTGACCTCCTTCTCGTGGTCGGAGAAGACGCGGCTCTTGCGCTCGGGGCCGGCGACGAGGCGGTCGATGGACTCGGCGAACTCGGTGGTGCCGATGGACTTCTTGCCGTTGCGGGCGGCGAGGATTGCGGCCTCGTTGACGAGGTTGGCGAGGTCGGCGCCGCTGAAGCCGGGGGTCTGCCGGGCGATGACCTCGAGGTTGGCGTCGGGCTCCAGGGGCTTGCCCTTGGAGTGGACGTTCAGGATGGCCTCGCGGCCGACGACGTCGGGGAGGTCGAGGACGACGCGGCGGTCAAAGCGGCCGGGGCGGAGCAGCGCCGGGTCCAGGATGTCCGGGCGGTTGGTGGCGGCGACGACGATGACGTTGGTGCCGGTGTCGAAGCCATCCATCTCGACGAGGATCTGGTTGAGCGTCTGCTCGCGCTCGTCGTGGCCGCCGCCGAGGCCGGCGCCGCGGTGGCGACCGACGGCGTCGATCTCATCGACGAAGATGATGCAGGGGGCGTTGCGCTTGGCCTGATCGAAGAGGTCGCGGACGCGGGACGCGCCGACGCCGACGAACATCTCGACGAACTCCGAGCCGGAGATGGAGAAGAAGGGCACCTCGGCCTCGCCGGCGACGGCCCTCGCGAGGAGGGTCTTGCCGGTGCCGGGCGGGCCCGCGAGGAGCACGCCGCGGGGCACGTGGGCGCCGAGGGAGGTGAAGCGCTCAGGGAACTTGAGGAACTGCACGACCTCCGCGAGCTCCTCCTTGGCCTCCTCCTCGCCGGCGACGTCGGAGAAGGACACGGTGGGGCGGTTGGCCATGACGACGCGGGCGCGGCTGCGGCCGAAGTTCATGGTCTGGGAGCCGGAGCCCTGGGCCTGGCGCATCATGAAGAGGAGGAGCCCGCCGAAGAAGATGAGGGGGAGGAAGTTGATGAGCAGGCCGAAGAAGCTGCCGAGGCCGCTGCTGCCCTTGACGATGATCTCGGGGCCGGTGGCGGCCTGCGGGTCCAGGCCGGCGTTCTCAAGGGTCTCGACGAGGCTGGAATCGGCCTCCTTGCGGGAGGTGAAGGTGCGGCCGGCGATGTCGGTAATGAACAGGTTGTCGCCGTTGATTTCAATGCGGGTGAGGTCGCCTTCCTTGGCCTTCTGCACAACCTCGCTGATGGCCAGCTCCTCAGAGCGACCGTTGGGCTGGAACACCGCGAAGAACATCGCGATGACGGCAATCGTGATGATGACGTAGATGATGCTATTACGGAGCATTCTCGGGCTCATAGGTCCTCCAAGCGGGGGCGGCGACAGGGGGCCCAAGGCCATCATACCCCATAGGGGAGTGAAACGCAAAGGAGAGACAGCTATGGGGAGGTCTCAAATGAGGGGCTGCGGGACAGGGTTGCGACGGGGGCGGTCAGACTTGCTGTGGCCTGGTGTCGTAGGTGCAGAGGGGGTGACCCTGGTTGATTCTAGCGGTGCTGCTGACGGGGGTCTCGAGGACCTCGGCGATGAGCTCGCGGTCGAGGGTACAGATGACGCCGCTATGGGTGGCGACGGCGCGATAGGGGCAGTTATGCAAGGTGACCTGGACGCCGTCGGGGGTCTCCTCTACGGCGGGGGAGAACTGCTCCTCCTCCAGGATGCGCCGCAGGAGTGCGATGCGGTCGAGGCCCTCGTCTTCCGGGAGGCGTTCGCGGTGCTCGTCGACGATGGCGCGGGCGACGAGGGTGAGGAGCTGCTTGGCGGGGGCGTCGCCGTTGCCGTTGGCGGAGACGGTGAGGGTGTGGAGGAGGCGCTGGAGGAGGAGGTTGTAGCGCTTGGGCATCATCTCCTGGCCCTCCTCGGTGAGGGCGAAGAGGTGCTCGGGGCGGCCGGGTTTGCGGCGGACGGGCTCGAAGTTGACGAGGCGGTCGCGCTGGAGGATCTCGAGGTGACGGCGAACCGCGGCAGCCGCCATGCCCAGTTCTGTGCTCAACTGGTCAACGGTGGCGCTGCGTCGCTGCAAACTGTTGAGAATGCTGAGTCGTGTGCCGTCCATAGCCTGCCAATGGGGAGCGTTGTGTACGCGCAATCATTGTAGCCCGGTCGAAAATGGGGTGTCAAAGGGTTAATGAGGATTTCGTCTTAAAATTTGTTTTTTCAACAAAATGCTTGACAAAGACGAAATCGTGTGCTAGGCTGCGAATGTAGGTAAGTCACAACCGGACTGGAGAGTAGATGCCATGAACCTGGAGAAGGAAGCCCTGCTGGAAACGAATGCCCAAGCCCTGCCCGTGTCCAACTGCGCCCACCACTGGGTCATTGAGACGCCGGCAGGTCCCGTCTCCCGTGGTCAGTGCAAGCGATGCGGCGAGGTACGAGAGTTCCTGAACTCGCCGGACAGCTCCTTCTACTGGGAGGACGACTCCACCCGGAAGTCGGCCCCGGAGACGGTCTTGCCCGTGCCCTCGGGGATCGCGGCACCCGCGCTGGACGAGTAGTCACAGCGCGTCACCCCGCATGGAAGGAAGGAGCGCCCGCCTGGGCGCTCCTTCTCTTTGTCTTCGCCGCCGGGCCGGGGCGGCCTACGTAGCCGCGGGCACCTCTTCCCCGGACTCCTCAGCGTCCTGGGCCTCGACGGGGCGCTCGCGGTAGTAGACGCCCCAGCGCTGCATGAGCGCCTCGACGGCGGGCGACTCGAGCTTGACCAGCTCACGCATGAAGCCCGCCAGGGCGTGGACGTGCAGCAAGTCCGGGGTGCACACCCAGGACATCTCTCCGGGGACGGTGTAGATCACACCGCTCTGGTGCGGGCACGCGAGCTCGATGCGGGTGCCGCCGGAGCCGAGACTGACCGTGACGCCGAACTGTGCCATCGCCGCCTCCGTTTCGTTAAGGGACCAGCGCGTCCCGGCCGTGGACGTACTGCTGCAGGTTCTGGGACGTGTTCCGGTTAACCAGCGAGCGCTGGAACATGGGGTGGGTGGCGCTGCGGACCTCATGCTCAATCTTGAAGAGCGCGTCACCGGTGTCGAGGTCGATGATGTCCTCGAACCGGTACTGGAAATCGTTGGTCTCCTCCGTGATGAGGCCGCGCTCCTTCAGGAAGGAGTGGGGGCCGGAGAAGTTGGAGATGTAGACGGCGATGTGGTGGCCGTCGTAGGGCGGGAGCTCGCCCTCGGTCTCGCGGAAGCGGAGCTCCTGCTTGAGGCCCATGCGGACGTGTGCGGTGTTGTCCTCGACGTAGGCGGGGGCGTCGATGATCTCGCGGTAGAAGCGGGCGATGCCCTCGGCGGAACCGGCGGGGACGTGGAACTCGACGTAGGGGATGCCGACGGGCCACTCGTTGGCGTAGGCCTCGCCCTGGGTGCAGCGGAACTTGTTGCCCCACGGGCAGGTGGCGAGGACTGCGTCGCCATCGACGGAGCAGTCGAACTGGGTGCCCTCGAGCAGGGGCTTGACGGCCTCCAGGCGGGCCTTGAGGGCCTCGATGTCGGGGACCTCAATGCCGATGACGCCGCGGAGGACCTGCTGGCCGCGAGTGGGGAGGTGGAACTGCTGCTTGCCGGCGTTGGCCCACATGTTGTCCTGGCCGACCATCATGTAGGGGTCGCGGGTGAGGCCGAGGCCGGAGATGTAGAAGATCTGGGCGAGGCGCTGGTCCGGCACGAGCACGTTGACGTGCTCCATCATGAGGATGTTGCCGACGTCCTGCACCGATCGGTCAAAGGTTGCTTCCACCACCATGGCTTCCTCCTTCTACGCGCCGATCCGCGCCCAGCGGGGATGCGGCACGGCTGTCCTGCAGCTGGTTGCGCCCATTATGCCAAACCGCGGGGCGGTCGGCTAGCACCGGGGGGCAGGGGGGCGACGGAGAGGGTTGGGGGAGGGCGCCCCCATCCCCGTATCGAGTACGGGGCAGGCTCTAGCCTTCCCCCGCCGGCGGGGGAAGGGACTTAAATGCAACTCGCCCCCGGCGTGCTGCCGGGGGCGAGTCCGTTGTCCTTGGGTTTGGAAGGCGTCGGCTAGGCGGCCGCGGCCTTGACGTAGTCAGAGATGGCGCCCTTGATCTCCCTCATGCGGGTGAACTCGGGGTACTTGCCGTCCTCGCTGTGGCGGTCGAAGACGACCTGGTCGTCACAGGTGACCTTGAGGACGCCGTTGTCGCCGGGGGTGACGGTGATGGCTACCTTGTTGCCCAGGTCCGCGAAAATCTCGGTGGCTATCCAAGCCGCCTGCGGTAGGTAGCCTCAGGGCACGCAGTAGGTGATCTCCACAATGGGTTTGCCTTCCATGACACGACTCCTTGGTAAGGTTGGTGACAGGGTAATTTGAGCGGGGGAGGCTGTCAACGGGGAGGG
>CAZCPU010000006.1:0-32062 GCA_964499855.1 uncultured Dehalococcoidia bacterium
GGCAGGTCCACCGTGTCGCCCGCTGAGGTGAGGAGCACCGGCTGCTTCTTGCCCTCAACCACCTCGGCGTCCACCAGGCAGCGGTTCACGCCCTGCAGCGACGGCAGCTCGTACATCACGTCCAGCAGCGTCCGCTCGATGATGGTCCGGAGGCCTCGGGCGCCCGTCTTGTGCACCATCGCCTCCTCCGCGGCCGCCTCCAGCGCGTCGAGCTGGAAGACCAGCTCCACGTTGTCCAGCGAGAAGAGGTGTTCGTACTGCTTCACCACCGCGTTCTTCGGCTCGGTGAGCACGCGCACCAGATCGCCCTTCGTCAGCGGGTCAAGCGACACCACCACCGGGAACCGGCCGACCAGCTCCGGGATGAAGCCGTACTGCAGCAGGTCGTCGCTGTTGACCCGTTGCAGGATGTTCTCCGTGTCGCCCGCGTCGACTTGGCTCCGGCCGTCCCGCACCAGCCCCATGCTGCGCCGGTCCTTCAGCACGCGCTTCTCCACCACCTGCTCCAGCCCGTCGAACGCGCCCCCGCACACGAAGAGGATGTTGTCCGTCTTGAACTGCAGGAACTCCTGGTGCGGGTGCTTGCGTCCCCCGCTCGGGGGAATGGCCGCCTGCGTGCCCTCGATGATCTTCAGTAGCCCCTGCTGCACGCCCTCGCCAGACACGTCCCGCGTGATCGAGGGGTTCGGGCTCTTCCGCGCGATCTTGTCGATCTCGTCAATATACAGGATGCCGTGTTCCGCGCGGCTCAGGTCCCAGTCCGCCGCCTGGATGAGCCGCAGCAGAATGTGCTCCACGTCCTCGCCGACATAGCCCGCCTCCGTCAACGAGGTCGCGTCCGCAATCGCCGAGGGAACGTCGAGGATCTTTGCGAGGGTCTGTGCGAGGAGGGTCTTGCCGCTGCCCGTGGGGCCGATGAGGAGGATGTTGCTTTTCTGGAGTTCAACGTTGCTGAAGTTGTCCGCCGCGTTCCATATCCGCTTGAAGTGGTTGTAGACGGCGACGCTCAGCACCTTCTTGGCATGCTCCTGCCCGACAACGTACTCGTCGAGCTTCTCGTAGATGACCCGCGGCGGCAGGAATTCGGCGCGGCCGGCTGCGGCGGGCGTCGGCGCGGCGTCTTCCCCTGCTGGCGCCTCGGCCGCCGCGTAGTCGCCCATGATCTGCTGGCACAGCGCGACGCATTCGTCGCAGATGAAGACCTTGCCGGGCCCCGCTACCAGCCGCTTCACCTGCCCCTGCGGTTTCCCGCAAAACGAGCAGGTGTAGTCTATGCCGCCCTTGCCCTTGCTGGCCATGCCGTCCTCTTCCTAGCTGCCCGCGACAGCCGACTGCTCTCTGGTCAGCACTTCGTCGATCAGCCCGTACTCCACGGCCTGCTCCGCGGTCAGGTAGAAGTCGCGGTCCGTGTCCCTGGCCACCTGCTCGTACGGCTGTCCCGTCTGCTCCGAGATGATGACCCGGATCTTGTCCTGCAGCCGCAGGATCTCCCTTGCCGCAATCTCGATGTCCGTCGCCTGCCCCTGCGCCCCGCCCAGCGGCTGGTGCATGTGGATGGTCGAGTTGGCGAGGCTGTACCGCTTCCCCTTCGCTCCGGAGCACAGCAGCACCGTGCCCATGCTGGCCGCCAGCCCCACGCAGATCGTCGAGACGTCTGGCGCGATGAGGTTCATCGTGTCCAGGATCGCCAGCCCCGACGTGACCACGCCGCCGGGCGAGTTGATGTACAGGTTGATGTCCTTCTCCGGGTCCTCCCGCTCCAGGTACAGCATCTCCGCGACGATCAGGTTGGCGACGTAGTCGTTGATGCCCGTCCCCAGGAAGATGATGCGCTCCCGCAGCAGCAGTGAGTAGATGTCGAATCCGCGCTCCCCGCGCGCCCCCGTCTCGATCACCGTCGGGATGATGCCCTGCGGAGGCGGCCCGAGCAGCTTTCCAGCCGCGCTGACGAGCTCCGCCTCGCTGTGAATGTTCCTGCGTGCCATTGACATTCCTCCTGCGTGCTATTCCGTCCGTATCAACTGGACAGGCCACCCGGATTAGGTGGCCTGTTCGGTGGATTCCTCTGTTTCGCCGGACTCCTCTGTCGAGTCCGCCTCTTCGGAGACCTCGGTCGTCTCGGCCTCGCTCGTCGGCTGCTCGATGGCCTCGCCCTTCGCGATGTCCACCAGCCGCTGCACCGTCCGGCGCGACCGGATCGAGCGGGCGACGGAGTCGCGGTTCTCCTGGCTCATGAAGAGTTGGCGCACCTGCTCCCCCTGTTCGCCGGCCCGGGTTGCCATCTCCTCGATCTCCGTCTCGACGTCCTCGTCCGTCGCGTCGATGCCCTCGTTCTCGGCCACCTGCGTCAGCAGGTACGAGCGCCTCATCTGTTCCTCAACGGTGACCCGCGTCTCCTCGCGGAGGTCCTCCTCCGACTTCTTCATGATGTCCATGTACTCTTCAAGCGAGATTGACCGCCCGATGCGGCGGCCAATGGTGTCCTGGATCTCCTGCAGGTGGCTGTCTATCGCGCGCTCGACCATGATGGGCGCCAGCTCCACCGAGCCCACGCTCACCAGCTCTGTCATGACGGCGTCTTCGTACTTGTGCTCGTCCTCGTGGCCCAGCTCTTCCTGCAGCTGCTGCCGCAGGTGGTCCTTGAGCGCGTCCAGCGATTCGTACCCGTCGTCCACGCCCTTCGCGAACTCGTCGTCCAGCTCCGGCAGCACCTGCGCCTTGATCTCCTTGGCGGAGATGGTGAAGGTGCACGTCTTCCCGGCCAGGTTCTCGTTGAAGTAGTCCTCGGGGAACGGCAGGTCGAACTCCCGCGTCTCCCCCGCCGTTACGCCCGTGAGCGCCTCGCCGAAGCCCGCGAGCGGCGCCTCGGCGTCGAGCACAAACGCCGCGTCCTCCTGCTCGACCACCGTCTCGCCGTCCACCACGCCCTTGAACGTCATGGTGACGTCGTCGCCCATCTCCGCCGCCCGTTCGACGGGCTCCCAGATGGCTTCCTTGCGCCGCGCTTCTTCCAGCGCCTCCGCGATCTGCTCGTCTGAGACGACTGCCGGCTCCCACGGCACGCGCAAGGAGGAGTAATCGCCCGTTTCCACCAGCGGGGTGAGCGGTACGGTCGCCTTGATGGTCACCGGCTCCGTTTCGACCAGTTCGACGTCCGGCTGCGCCCCCGCCTCGATGTCCTCTTGCTCGATGGCCTTGGCCGTGATCTCCGGCACCATGAAGTCCAGCGCCTCGTTCAGCAAAGACTCCCGCCCGACCATCCGCTCCACCACTCTGCGGGGGGCCTTGCCGGGCCGGAAGCCTGGCACCTTGACCTTCTGGACCACGCGCTGGTACGCGCGTTGCAGGTAGCCTTCAATATCCGCCTCTTCCATCTCGATGTTGAGCACAGTTTGGCGGACAGCTTCTTCTTCACGGGTAATCTTCAACGGCAGCCTCACGGGAGGGTTGTTTCAATTATAGCATAGGGAAGGGTGCGGGCAATCTTGGACGGCTCCTGAGCGGCCCTAGCCGAGGAAGATCGACAGGTCGGCGTGGGGGAAGTAGACCTCCATCTCCCCCTTCATCCTCTCCTCCACGTCCACCGCGTATTTCGCGCGTCCCGTGTCGTCCGGCGGGTGCTCGCACAGCTCCCCCGCCTGCGTCTGCGGGCACAGGTGGTTCCCCGTCTGCCCGTCCCAGAACGCGACGAACTTGAACGGGTAGTACAGCGTCTCGGCTATCACCCGCAGGTCGCCGATGATCTCCGTGCCCCGGTACTCCGCCGGCCCGTCGAGGTTCACCGTGATGCGGGCAAGGGTGTCGGTCCGGGCGGCGTCGCGCCCCGCGTCGGCCATCCGCCCTACCCCCTGCCCCGGAGTGCGCCCCACACTCCGGCGGCGAAGACCACGGCGCCCCCGATCATGGCGATCCAACCGACGAGGTTCAGCAGCCACTCCGCAACCGGCGAGATGAGGAACAGCCCAAAGGCGAAGATCACGATCCCCAGGGCGATCTTGCTTCCCGTGCTGAGCCTGGCTTGGTAGATCCGGTATCGGGGGTCGAACATCGCCGCTCCATCGGTCGGGCTCTCTGCCGAGGTGTTGAACGCATGGGGGCGGGTGGTTCCTTCATGTGGTCGGTTTTGCAGTGTAGGAACGTGGTTCTGGCGTGTCAACGCGCGGATATGGCGCTTGCTCTATCAATCGCTGGACAAGGCCTTTACAATGAGCACAGTTGAAGGCTCCCGTTCATGGCCGTAGTGGCGCTTGTCAACTAGGGGTGGCCGAAACAGGGCGCGGGTCTGAGGTGAGAGATGACCGAATCCCGGTATTCATACGCACCCTTTGCGTCGCAGGGGTTCTACCAGGTGGTCAACCGCCAGTTGGTGGACATGGTCGACTTCCGCCCTGGGCAGAAGATCGTCGACCTCGCCTGCGGCACCGGCGCCGTCACCCGCCTCATCGCCGATCGCGTCAAGGGCGCCCGCGACAGCCTCGTCATCGCCATCGACATGTCCGCCTCCGCCATCCGCGAGGCCATGACCCAGCTCGGCTCAGCCCGCGACGTGGCCCTCGAGTTCATCCACAGCCGCGCCGAGCACCTCTCCACCATCGTCAAGAACCCCGTCGACGGCGTCGTCTTCTGCAACGGCATCCACATGGTGCCTGACAAGCAGACCCTCGTCGCCGAGGTCGCGGCCACCCTCCGGCCCGGCGGCACCTTCGCCTTCAACACCACCTTCTTCCAGGGCAGCGTCCCCCCCGAGTCCGAGCAGTTCTACCGCCGGTGGATGTCCAAGTCGCTCCGTGCCTTGAAGTCCACCTACGGCATGTTCCCGAAGGCGGAAAAGGTCGCCGCGCGCGTCCAGCTCACCCCGGAAGAGTACGAGGAATTGCTGCTGAAGAACGGCTTCTCCGTGGCGCGCACCCACCTCTGCCCCGCTCCCATGGACCTCGCCGGCTTCCTCGCCATCAGCCAGTACGAGGCCTTCATCGAGGGCGCCATGCCCGGCATTCCCCTCGAGTACGGCTCCGAGGCCCTCCAGACCGGCGCCCGCCAGGCCTTCGAGGACCTCCAGCTCGACAAGGTCCCCCGCAACTGGCTCACGGTTATCGCCACACGCAAATAGCCTGGACTGGCCCCAAACGAAAATGGCCCCGCTCAGGGGCCATTTCTTGTTTGCGCGTCACGTGCGCGCTTGGGCAAGACTCCCTACCCCGGCGCCTTCTCCAAATAGTCCTGGTGCCGCTGTATCGTGTACTGCAGCCCCCCGCCCTGCACCGCCTCCAGCGCCGTCCGCGCAGTGTCCAGCGACGTGAAGCACGGGATGCGCCTCTCCACCGCGGCCCTGCGGATGTAGAAGCCGTCCCGCATCGGCGCCTCCTCGCTCCCCGACAGCGTGTTCACGACCGCGTCCACCATGCCCTCCTGCACCACGTCGACCACGTTCGGGCTGCCCTCCCAGAGCTTGGACACCTCCACCACGTTGCTGAACCCCATGTTCCGTATGAGCTGCGCCGTTCCCTCCGTCGCGTACAACCGGTGCCCCGCGTTGGCGAGCGACGTGATGAGGCTCCCCGCCTCGCGCTTGTCCTTGTCGGAGATGCTCAGCAGCACCGGGCACGACGGCCGCAGCGCCATGTTCGACGCGATGAGCGCCTTCGCCATCGCCGCCGAGTAGTTGTAGTCGACGCCCATCACCTCGCCCGTTGACTTCATCTCCGGTCCCAGGTGCGTGTCCACGCCCGCCAGCTTCGACATCGAGAACACCGGCGCCTTGACCGCCACCAGCGACTGCCGCGGCCACAACCCCGTCTCGTAGCCCAGCTCCTTCAGCGTACGCCCCAGCATCACCTTCGTCGCCAGCTGCACCATCGGCACCCCGGTGACCTTGCTGATGAACGGGATGGTCCGGCTCGCCCGCGGGTTGACCTCCAGCACGTAGACGTCCGCCGCGTGCGTTCCCCGGGGGGCCCCAGGGCTGCGGTAGTGCCCGCCGCCCATGACGACGAACTGGATGTTCATCAGCCCCTTGACCCCCAGCCCACGCGCGATCCGCACCGTGTAGTCGACGAGCACGTCCACCTCTTCGGTCGTCATCGTGATGCCCGGGTAGATGGCCATCGAGTCCCCGCTGTGCACCCCCGCGCGCTCCACGTGCTCCATGATCCCCGGGATGACGACGGTCTCCCCGTCGCACACCGCGTCGACCTCGCACTCCTTCCCCTCCAGGTACTTGTCGACCAGCACCGGCTTGTCCGGGCTCGCCTCGACCCCCGCCGCGAAGTAGGCGGCCAGCTCGTCCGGCGCCTGCACAATCTGCATCGCCCGCCCCCCGAGCACGTAGCTGGGCCGCACCAGCGCCGGGTACCCGATGGTCTCCGCCACTTGCAGCGCCTCCTCCACGGTCGTGACGCCCGTCCCCGGCGGCTGCGGCACCCCGATGCCCACCATGAACTCCTCGAACCGCCGCCGGTCCGACGCGATGTCGATGGCCTCCGCCGTCGACCCGAGGATGGGCAGCCCCGCCTGGTCCAGCGACTGCGAGAGGTTGATCGCCGTCTGCCCGCCGAACTGCACCACCGACGCCGGCAGGTCCCCCGCGTCGCCGCCCTCGTTCTCGATGACGTCGCGCACGCTCTCCTCGTCCAGCGGCTCGAAGTACAGCCGCTGGCTCGTGTCGAAGTCCGTCGACACCGTCTCCGGATTGGAGTTGACCATGATGCTCTGCATCCCCTCCTCCTGCAGCGCCCACGCGGCGTGCACGGAGCAGTAGTCGAACTCGATCCCCTGCCCGATCCTGATCGGCCCGCTCCCGATCACTACCGCGCGTTTGCCCGGCAGCGGGACGGCCTCGTTCTCTTCCTCGTACGTGCTGTAGTAGTACGGCGTGACCGCCTCGAACTCCGCCGCGCAGGTGTCAACCATCTTGTACACCGGCCGTATCCCCATCGACTGCCGCAGCGCCCGCACCCGCTCCGGCAGCCCCTCCGCGATGCCGAACGCCGCGATCTGCCGGTCGGAGAACCCCAGCCGCTTCGCGTCCCACAGCAGTTCCCGCGTGGGCTGCGTCGCATCCAGCAGCCGCCGCTCCATCGTCACGATGCGCTCCATAGCCTGCAGGAACCACCGGTCGACGCGCGTGTGGGCCAGCAGTTCATCCGTCGTCGCCCCGCGCCGCAGCGCCGCCATCAGCGCCCAGATCCGCAGGTCCGTCGCGGGAAACAGCGGCAGCTCGCGCCAGTCGCCCAGGTCGCGCCACTCCTGCGCCTCCCACAGCATCGACTGCCCGCTGATCTCCAGCGAGCGCACGGCCTTGGAGAATGCCGCCTCGAACGAGCGGTCGATTGCCATGACCTCGCCCGTCGCCTTCATCTGCGTGTTGATCCCCCGGTCGCCCGTCGGGAACTTGTCGAACGGCCACCGTGGTATCTTCACGACGCAGTAGTCCAGCGCCGGCTCGAAGGCCGCCACGGTCTTCTGCGTCACCGCGTTCGGGATCTCGTCCAGCCTGCGCCCCACCGCGATCTTCGCCGCCACCCGCGCGATCGGGTACCCCGTCGCCTTCGACGCCAGCGCCGACGACCGGCTGACGCGCGGGTTCACCTCGATGACGTAGTACTCCAGGTTGCTCTTGGGCCGAGCCGCTTCCGGCAGTGCCGCCGCCACGTCCGGGTGCGGCGCCAGGCAGAGCTGCACGTTGCACCCGCCCTCGATGCCCAGCGCCCGGATGATCTTCAGGCTCGCGCTGCGCAGCAGCTGGTACTCCTTGTCGTTCAGCGTCTGCGATGGCGCCACCACGATGCTGTCCCCCGTGTGCACCCCCATCGGGTCCAGGTTCTCCATGTTGCACACCGTAATGCAGGTGTCGTTCGCGTCCCGCATCACCTCGTACTCGATCTCCTTCCACCCCTCCAGCGACCGCTCCAGCAGCACCTGGTTGATCGGGCTCGCCGCAATCCCCGCCCGCACCGATTCCTCGAACTCCTCCTCGTTCCGCACCACGCCGCCGCCCGTGCCGCCGAGCGTGTACGCCGGCCGGATGACCAGCGGCAGCCCCAGCTGCGCCTTGACCTCGAGCGCCTCCTCGATGCTCGTGACCGTGGCGCTCGGCGGCGTCGGCTCGCCGATGTCGAGCAGCAGTTGGCGGAAGAGCTCCCGGTCCTCCGCTTTCCGTATGGCCTCCAGCGGCGTCCCCAGCAGCCGCACGTCGTACTTCTCGAGGATCCCCCGCTCGGCGAGCTGCACCGCCAGGTTCAGGCCCGTCTGCCCCCCCAGCGTCGGCAGCACGCCGTCCGGCCGCTCCCGCGCGATGATCCGCTCGACCGCCTCCGGCGTCAGCGGCTCGATGTGGACGATGTCCGCGATGCCCTCGTCCGTCATGATCGTCGCCGGGTTGGAGTTGACGAGCACCGTCGTCACGCCCTCCTCCCGCAGCGCCTTGCACGCCTGCGCTCCGGCATAGTCGAACTCCGCCGCCTGCCCAATCACGATGGGCCCGCTGCCTATGACGAGGACCTTTTCTGGCTTGTCGGTCATCCGTTGTCCTTCCAGTTCAATCGTTACCCCCCTCACGGGGAGGGTTGGGATGGGGGCGTCCCCCCACGGTTCCCGTCCGGCCTACGTCCGACCGTCCCACACCATCCGCATGAACGCGTCGAACAAGTACTCGTTGTCGCGAGGCCCGGGCGACGCCTCCGAGTGGTACTGGATCGTGATCACGGGTGCCGAGCGGTGCCGCAGCCCCTCCACGGTCCCGTCGTTTAGGCTGACGTGCGTGATTTCCAGCTCCGAGGGCAGCCCCTCCGCGTCGACCGCGAACCCGTGGTTCTGCGCCGTGATGTGGACGGTGTCCGTGTGGAGCTCCTTGACCGGGTGGTTCGCCCCCCGGTGCCCGAACTTCAGCTTGTACGTGTTCCCGCCCATCGCCCGTGCCACCACCTGGTGCCCCAGGCAGATCCCCATGATCGGCGTCCTGCCGATTAGCGCCCGCGCCGTCTCCACGCCTGAGTCCAGGTGCGCCGGGTCGCCCGGCCCCGGCGAGAGCAGCACCCCGTCCGGCCGCAGCCCCAGCACCTCCTCCGCCGTCGCCCCACGCGGCGCCGCGATGACCTCGCACCCGTGCCGCTCCAGGATGCGCATGATGTTGTACTTCACCCCGTAGTCCGTCACCACGATCCGCTTCCGGTCCCCGTGCTCCTGCCCCTCGAAGGCCCGGCTCCCGCCCTCCCACGCGAAGAGCGCGTTCGTCGACACCTGCTGCACCAGGTCCATCGCCTCGTACCGCGGCCCCTGCCGCAGGTGCGCCAGCGCCTCCTCCGGCGTGACGTCGACGGCCACCGCGCCCATCATCACCCCGCTCACTCGCAGCCGCCGCGTCAGCGCCCGCGTGTCGATGCCGCTCACGCCCGGAATGTCCTGCGACAGCAGGTAGTCGTGCAGCGTGCGGTCGCTCAGCGCGTGGCTCGGCGTCGACGAGTGCCCCCGCACGATGAATCCCGCCGCCTGTATGCGCCGCGATTCCACGTCACCCTCGTTGATGCCGTAGTTCCCCTGCAGCGGGTACGTCGGCACGACGATCTGCCCCGCGAATGACGGGTCCGTCAGCATCTCCTGGTAGCCGGTCATCGCGGTCGTGAAGACAACCTCCCCGTACACCGTCACTGGCGCGCCGAACGATTCGCCCCGGTAGACGGTCCCGTCCTCCAGTACCACGAAGGCGGGTGTGCTCATGCGCGGCCCCCCGCCCGGCATCGGTAGCTACGTGCCATTGGCTTCTCCCCTGTCGTCGGCCGGCGCGTCGTGTACGAGCCGCCCCCCGACGATCGTCTTGATCACGCGCCCCTTGAGCGATATCCCCTCCAGCGGCGTGTTCCGTCCCTTCGACGCGAACCCCGACGTGTCGACCGCCCACTCCGCGTCCGGGTCCAGCAGCGTGACGTCCCCTGCCGCCCCGGGCTGCAGCGTCCCGAGCAACGGCAGCCCAGAGGCCGTCGCGGCCTCGGGGGTGTCCGCCCCCAGGATGCGCGCCGGCCCCGTCGTCATCCGCGCGATGAGCGTCGGCAGGTCCAGGTCGCCCCGGTCCACCAGCGAGTAGCACAGCCCGAAGGCCGTTTCCAGCCCCGAGATCCCGAAGGCCGCCTCGTGCATGGTGCAGCACTTGTCCGTCGATGTGTGCGGCGCGTGGTCCGTCGCGATGGCGTCGATGGACCCGTCCCTGAGCCCCTCCACCAGCGCGAGCGTGTCGTCCTCCGTGCGCAGCGGCGGGTTGACCTTCGCGCGAGTGTCGTACGCCGTCCGCGTCAGCGGTGCGTAGGGGTCGGGCGCGGTGAGTTCCCCCGCCCCGCCCTCGATGCCCCCGAGCGCCCACTCCTCCGTCAGCAGCAGGTGGTGCGGCGTCACCTCCGAGGTGACGTTCGTCTTGCCCGAGGCCTTGGCTTGCCGCAGCAGCTCCAGCGTCCCCGCCGTGCTGATGTGCGCGATGTGCACCTTGCCGCCCGTGAGCCCCGCCAGCTCGATGTCCCGCGCCACCATCGTCTCCTCGGCGGCCGCCGGTTGCCCTGGCAGCCCCAAACGGCTCGCGACCCACCCCTCGTGCAGGACGCCGTCCTTTGCGAGCGAGGGTTCCTCGCAGTGGTTGATGATGGGCAGTCCCGTGGTCGTGCTGTAGGTCAGCGCGTTCCGCATGAGCGTCGGGTCCGCCACCGGCGCCCCGTCGTCGCTGAACCCGATCGCCCCCGCCTCGGCCATCTCTCCCATGTCGGCCAGCTCCTTGCCCGCGCGTCCGCGCGACACGCACCCGATGGCCAGCACGCGGGCCAGCCCCGCCTGCGCGGCGGCGTCCAGCACGTGGCGGATGACGGCCGCGTTGTCCATCGCCGGCTCCGTGTTCGGCATGGCGCACACCGTCGTGAACCCGCCCCGCACGGCGGCGAGCGCCCCCGTCGCTATCGTCTCCTTGTCCTCTTGCCCCGGCTCCCGCAGGTGCACGTGCAGGTCGATGAACCCCGGCGTCACGACGAGCCCCGTGGCGTCGACCACCGCGCAGTCCACCGGCCCGCCGACCACCGGCCCCGCTGACACCACAACCCCGTCCGCGATCAGCACGTCGCCCACGCCGTCCAGCCCCTGCGCGGGGTCGATGATCCGCCCTCCGGTGATCAGTATCGCGTCAGTCATGGTCTCCTCCGTGTGGCGCCGCGAGGATGAGCAGCAGCGCCATCCGGACGGCGAGCCCGTTCGTCACCTGCTCCTCCACCGCCGACGCGGCTCCGTGCGCCACGTCCGGGCTGATCTCCACACCCTCGTTCATCGGCCCGGGGTGCATGACGACCGCCTGCGGGCAGTGCCGCGACAGCCGCTCCTGGTTCACCTGCCACAGCCGTGCGTACTCCCGAACGCTCGGCAGCAGCCCCGCCGACATCCGCTCCTTCTGCAGCCGCAGCGGCATCACCACGTCGGCCCCGCCCAGCGCCTGCTCGATGTCCGTCTCCACCTCCACCTCGGCGAAGGGGTGCCCGTCGTCGACGTGCCGCCGCTTCAGCAGGTCCCATGGCATCAGCGTGGGCGGCCCGCACAGCACCGGCGTCGCCCCCATCTTGCAGAGCCCCCACAGGTCCGACCGCGCCACCCGGCTGTGCGATATGTCTCCCACGATCACCACCCGCTTCCCCTCGATCCCCCCAAGCCGCTCTTGGATCGTGAACAGGTCGAGAAGCGCCTGCGTCGGGTGGGCGTGCGCCCCGTCCCCCGCGTTGATCACCGACGTCCGGTCCAGCCTGCTCGCCGCCAGGTACGGCGCCCCCGAGTGGCTGTGTCGCATCACCAGCACGTCCGCCGCCGCGGCCTGCAGCGTGAGCACAGTGTCGATCAGCGACTCCCCCTTCTCCGTGCTGCTGCCGCTTGAGGAGAGGTTGATGACGTCCGCGGACAGCAGCTTCCCCGCCGTCTCGAACGACACCCGCGTGCGCGTGCTCGGCTCGCTGAACAGCGTCATGATCGTCCGGCCCCGCAGCGTCGGCGCCTTCTTGACCTCGCGCCGCAGCATCGCCTTCATCGCCTTGGCCGACCGCAGCGCCGTCGCGATCTCCTCCGGTGAGACCACGTCCAGGTCCAGCAGGTGCCGGTGGCGCCACACCGCCGGCGCCTGCTCCGCGATCTGCGTCGCGACGGGCGCAACGGCCGTCTGCTCTCTTCGCGCGGGCCTGATGCTCGTCATAGCCTACCTCCCACCCCTATGGGCACAGCCCTTAGGGGCTCGTCCGCAAGGACGCCCCTTCACGCCGAAGGATGACCACCTCATCCACTCCGTCCGTCTCGACCAGCCGAACGCGAATGTCCTCGGAGAGCGAGCTCGGGATGTTCTTGCCCACGTAGTCGGCCCGTATCGGCAGGTCGCGGTGCCCCCGGTCGATGAGCGCCGCCAGTTGCACCTTGGTCGGCCGCCCGATGTCCATCACCGCGTCCATCGCCGCCCGCACCGTCCGCCCCGTGAACAGCACGTCGTCGACCAGCACGACGCGCCGGTCCGTCACCGGCGCCGGCAGGTCCGTCGCCTCCAGCGGCAGCAGCCCCCGCAGGTGCACGTCGTCCCGGTACAGCGTCACGTCCAGCGACCCGACGGGCGTCGGTTCCCCCTCGATTCCCGATACAAGCTCGCCCAGCCGCTGCGCCAGCGGCACCCCCCGCGTGCGGACGCCCACCAGCACCAGTTCCCGTGCCCCGCCGTTCCGCTCGAGGATCTCGTGCGCGATGCGGTTCAGCGCACGGCGCATCTGCTCTGCGGTCAGGACGGACTTTTCCCCAGTCTCCGGCACAGGCGCAACCTCGGCTTGGGTTCCGCGGGCGGCGTGGGGCGGGGCAAGAAAATACCCCTTGCTCTGTGCGGCAAGGGGCTCGCGCGGGTATGGCCCATGGCATGCCTCGTGCACGCCATCGCCACGGAGTGGAGCGCCTTGCCAGCCTCACGGGGCTGCCCTTAAAGGCCCCTCCCCTTTCGGGGAGCCACCCAACGATGTCCTGTCAAGGGTAGCACTGCATGTGCCATCGGAGCAAGCGAGGAATCCCGCAGTAATTCGTGATTTCAGCCCGACTTCGAGGGCCGGCGCCGCGATGGGCCCTGCCGCCCCGCCCCGCCTTGATACCGTGTCTTGAGACGCTCATGTGCCCGCAGTCCCCGTTGGACTGTCGGATGCGGGATGGTATCATGGCTTCAGCCATGACAATGAAGCAGCGACCCATGCTCATCACCGTCATCGGCGGCAGCAGCGCCGCGCCCCCTGCATTGGAAGACGCCTATCAGGTCGGGTTGGAGCTTGCCCGCCGCGGTGCCGTCGTCGTTTGCGGCGGGCTGACCGGCGTCATGGAGGCCGTCTGTCGAGGCGCCAAGGACGGCGGCGGTGTCACCATCGGCATCCTCCCCGGCCACATCCCTGACGACGCCAACTCCTACGTCGACTACCCCATCGCCACCGGCATGGGCTACATGCGCAACGCCATCGTCGCCAAGGCCGGCCGCGCCGTCATCGCCATCGACGGCGCCTACGGCACCCTCTCCGAGATCGGCCACGCCCTCGGCGAGGGCGCCACGGTCGTCGGCCTCAACACCTGGCATATGACCGTCGATGGCGTCGAGGACACGGCCATCATCCGCGCCGGCTCCCCCGTCGACGCCGTCGAAAAGGCAATCGCCGTCGCAACGGCGAAGCAGGCGGCGGTATGACGGCAACCATCAGCGACGTCCGCGCACGCGAGGTCCTCGACTCCCGGGGCAACCCGACCGTCGAGGTCGACGTGCGCCTCTCCGACGGCGCTCTCGGCCGCGCGGCCGTGCCCTCCGGCGCCAGCACCGGCCAGTACGAGGCCGTCGAGCTCCGCGACGGCGACGCCGCCCGGTACGGCGGCGCCGGCGTCCGCACCGCCGTCGACAACGTCCATCGACGCTTGGCCCTCGCCGTCGCCGGCCTTCCCGCCCACGACCAGGAGTCCGTCGACCACCACCTCCTCGACGCCGACGGGACGCCGGACAAGTCGGAGATGGGCGCAAACGCCGTCCTCGGCGTGTCCCTCGCCGTCGCCCACGCCGCCGCCGCGTCCAGCGGCGTCCCCCTCTACCGCCACCTCGGCGAGGGCGTTACCCTTCCCGTGCCCATGCTCAACATCCTCAACGGCGGCAAGCACGCCCAGGACTCCACCGACATCCAGGAGTTCATGGTCGCCCCCGCCGGCATCGACCGCTTCTCCGACGCCCTCCGCGCCGGCGCCGAGGTCTATCAGGCCCTCAAGCGCCTCCTCCGCTCCGGCGGTCACGGCACCAACGTCGGTGACGAGGGCGGTTTCGCCCCGTCGTCCCTCACCAACCGCCAGGCCCTCGCCGTCGTCCACGAGGCCATCTCCGCCGCCGGCTACCGCCCCGGCGTCGACGTCTTCCTCGCGCTCGACCCGGCGGCCTCCGAGTTCTACCACGACGGCAAGTACGTTCTTGCCCGCGAGGGCGCGTCCCTCACCTCGGAGGAGATGGTCGCCTTTTGGGAGGGCCTCTGCGCCGATTTCCCCATCATAAGCATCGAGGACGGCATGGCCGAGGACGATTGGGACGGCTGGTCCGCCCTGACCGCGAAACTCGGCGGCCGCGTCCAGCTCGTCGGCGACGACCTCTTCACCACCAACACCCGGCGCATCCAGCGCGGCATCGAGACCCGTGCGGCCAACTCCGTCCTCATCAAGCTCAACCAGATCGGCACCCTCACGGAGACCCTCGCCGCCGTCCGCATGTCCGCCAACGCCGGCTGGACGAACGTCATCAGCCACCGCTCCGGCGAGACCGAGGACACCACCATCGCGGACCTCGCCGTCGCCCTCGACGCCGGGCAGATCAAGACCGGCGCGCCCGCACGTTCCGAGCGCGTCGCCAAGTACAACCGCCTGCTGCGCATCGAGGAGGAATTGGGCGCGGACGCCCGGTACGCCGGCGTCGGCGCATTCAACACGCTGTCACGGGCCTGAACCAACCAAGCACTACGGAGGAGAGCATGGCGACCAAAATTGGCATCAACGGGTTCGGCCGCATCGGCCGGCAGGTGTTTAAGGCGATTCTCGACCGGCATCCGTCCGACCTCGAGGTCGTCGCGGTCAACGACCTCGCGGACAGCAACACCAACGCCCACCTGCTCAAGTACGACACCAACTACGGCCGTTTCCCCGGCACCGTTGAGGTGAGCAACGGCAACCTCGTCGTCAACGAGCGCGCCGTCCGAGTCTTCTCCGAGCGCGACCCTGCCCAGATCCCCTGGGGCGAGGTCGGCGCCGAGATGGTCATCGAGTCCACCGGCATCTTCACCCAGGCCGAGCGCGCCGCCGCCCACATCCACGACACCGTCCGCAAGGTCGTCATCTCCGCCCCCGCCACCGGCGAGGACCTGACCGTCGTCTTGGGCGTCAACGAGGACAAGTACGACCCCTCCCAGCACAACGTCCTCTCCAACGCCTCGTGTACCACCAACTGCGTCGCGCCCATGGCCAAGGTGCTCCACGAGTCCTTCGGCATTGAGAAGGCCCTCATGTCCACCGTCCACGCCTACACCAACGACCAGCGCACCCTCGACGTCGTCCACTCGGACCTCCGCCGGGCCCGCGCCGCCGCCGAGAACATCATCCCGACCACCACCGGCGCCGCCCGCGCCGTCGGCGTCGTGCTCCCTGACCTGAACGGCAAGATCCACGGCCTCGCCTACCGCGTCCCCGTGCCGACCGGTTCCATCATCGACCTCACCGCCACCCTCGCCGTCGATGCCTCCGCCGACGACGTCAACGCCGCCTTCCGCGCCGCCGCCGAGGGCTCGCTGAACGGCATCCTGCAGGTCTGCGATGAGCCCCTCGTCAGCAGCGACTTCAAGGAGGACCCCCACTCCTGCAGCATCGACTCCTCCATCACCATGTCCCTCGGTGGCAACATGGTGAAGGTCATGGGCTGGTACGACAACGAGTGGGGTTACTCGTGCCGGACGTCGGACCTGTGTGCGTTCCTCGCGGCCAAGGGGCTGTAACCGGAGCGGAGCCCGCAATGGCCCACACGCCCCGGCCTCCCGCGGCGGCGAGCCATGGTGGACGCTGAGGCCGGCGTCCACGCGGACGCGGCGCGCCCTGCGCGCGAGACCCTCGCATTCTGGCTGAATCGGCTGGCGCTGCCGCTCTTGTTGGCGGCGGCGCTCGCCTTTCGCCTCTATGGCATCGACTGGGATGCCGGAGCCCTCTACCACCCCGACGAGCGCGCCATCCTCGCCCACACCTACGACCTCGGCCTCCCCGCGCTCAACAACCTCGCCGTCCTCCTCGACGCCGATGAGAGCCCCCTAAACCCCCGATGGTTCCCCTACGGAACCCTCCCCATCTACGCTCTGAAAGCAATCCAGGTCGCCCTCTCCCCCGTCGTCGACCTCGACATTGTCGACCTCAGCAAGGTCGGCCGCGTCCTCTCCGCCCTCGCCGACACCGCGACCGTCGCTGTCGTCTACAAGCTCGGCCTGCTGCTCTTCAGCCGCCGCGTAGGCCTCCTCGCCGCCGGCCTGACGGCCCTCGCCGTGCTCCACATCCAGCTCAGCCACTTCTTCGCCGCCGAGACCTTCCAGACCCTCTTCATCGTCTCCAGCCTCTACTTCATGGTGCGGGTCGTCCGCCTCGGCCGCCTCCGCGACTCCCTCTGGGCCGGCGCCTTCGTCGGCCTCGCCATGGCCACCAAGGTCAGCTCCGCCCCCATCCTCCTGCCCCTCGCCCTCGCGCACGTCTTCGCCGCGTGGCGCCAGGCCCCCGTCTACGCCGTCCCCTTCGACGTCCCGGCGGCGTGGTGGCGCATGGTCGTCGCGGCCGCCGCCTCCTTCGGCGTCGCGGCCGCCGCCTTCGTCCTCACCGAGCCCTACGCCATCCTCGACTCCGGCCGCTACCTCGCCGACGTCATGGAGCAGAGCGAGGTGGTCCGCCGCATCCGCGACTACCCCTACACGCGCCAGTACGTGGACACGATTCCCTTCGTCTACCACGCGTGGCAGCTCGCCCTCTTCGGCCTCGGCCCGCCCCTGGGTCTCGTCGCGATGGCCGGCCTCGTCTGGGCGGGCGTCAAGGTGCTCTGGCGCGGCGGCGCCGAGCTGACCCTGCTCCTCGCCTGGCTCGTCCCTCTCCTCATCATCACCGGCCTGCTGGAGGTCAAGTTCCTCCGCTACCTCCTCCCCGCGACGCCCCTCGCCATCCTCCTCGGCGCGGCCATGCTCTTCGAGGCCTCGGACTGGCTGCGCGCCCGCGCCCCGTCCCTCGCCCGCTGGGCCGCGCCCGCCATCGCCGTCGTCGTCGCCGCGACGGCCCTCTACGCCCTTTCCTACTCCGCCATCTACGCCGTCCCCCACCCCGCCGATCGCGCCTCCGCATGGTTGAACGCCAACGCCCCCGAGGGCTCCCTCATGCTCAAGGAGCACTGGGAGGAGGGCCTCCGCAGCCTCGAGCGCTACGAGCACCGCGAGCTCCCCATGTACAACGCCGACACCCCGGAGAAGATTGCGCAGGTGGCGACTGACCTCGCTGACGGCGACTACCTCCTCTTCTACAGCAGCCGCCTCTTCGGCACGATCCCCCGCCTGCCCGACGACTACCCCATCCCCTACGGCATGTCCCGCGAGTTCTACCCGATGCTCTTCGCCGGCGAGCTTGGCTACGAGCTCGTCCACGTCGAGCAGAAGTACCCCTCGCTCCTCGGCATCAGCCTCGTCAACGACGTCTACGGCCGCGCCGGCCTCGCGCCGCCCGCGGGCATCGCCGCCTTCGATCCCGGCGGCCTCCGCGTCCACGTGGGCTTCGCGGACGAGAGCTTCACCGTCTATGACCACCCGCAGGTGCTCATTTTCGAGAACACCGGCCGCCGCAACATGGCCCAGCTCCTCGGAATCCTCGGCGCCGCCGCCCGCGACGCGCCGCCCGCCCTCGACGCCATGCTCGTGTCCGACGCCGAGTGGCAGCGACAGCAGTCCGGCCCCGCCCTCCGCGACATCACCCCGCCCGACGGCGTCGGCGCCCGATGGCCCCTGCCCGTCTGGCTCCTCGCCGTCTACGCCGGGGCGCTCGTGACGCTGCCCCTCGGCCTCGTCGTCTTCCGCGCCCTGCCAGACCGAGGCTACCTCCTCGCCCGCCCCCTCGGCTTCCTGCTGCTCGCCTACGTTCCATGGCTCCTCGCCAGCCTCGGCTGGGTCGGCTTCGGCCGCACGAGCATCGCCCTCGGCTTCCTGCTCGCGGCTGCCGTCTCAGGCTGGCTGGCCTACCGCTTCCGAGAGAGCATGTGGGCCTTCGTCCGACGTCGCTGGCGACTGCTCCTGGCCGAGGAGGCCCTCTTCCTCGTCGCCTTCCTCGCCTTCGTGCTCGTCCGCGCCGCCAACCCCGACCTCTGGCACCCCTACCTCGGCGGTGAGAAGCCCATGGACTTCGCCTACCTCAACGCCGTCCTCCGCTCCACCACCATGCCCCCGCTCGACCCCTGGTTCGCCGGCGGCGCCCTCAACTACTACTACTTCGGCCAGTTCATGGTCGCGACGGTCATCCGCGTCACCGGCATCCCCGCCGCGATCGCCTACAACCTTGCCGTGCCCCTCTTCTTCGCCCTCACCGCCGGCGTCGCCTTCTCCCTCGGCTACAACCTGGTCGAGGGCGCTCGACGCTGGATCCGTCGCGCCCTCCGCCCGCCGCCGTGGACCGCCGTCGCCGCGGGCGCGGCCGCCCTCGCGATGGCCGTCGTGCTCGGCAACCTCCACGGCGGCTGGCAGCTCCTGGGCGGCAGGGTCTCCACCTTCGACTTCTGGGCGCCCACGCGCATGATGCCCCCGGACCCTCCGGGCTTCGAGATCACCGAGTTTCCTTTCTTCACCTTCCTCTTCGCCGACCTCCACGCCCACCTCATGGCGATGCCCCTCGCCCTCCTCGCCCTCGGCCTCTGCCTCAACACCGTCCTCCTCTCCCGCCGCCGCATCGCCCGGTGGCGCCTCCCCCTCTCGATCGCGCTCTTGGCCCTCACCGCCGGCGCGCTGGCCGCCACCAACACCTGGGACTTCCCCACGTATCTCGGGCTCGGCGCCCTCAGCGTCGCCGTCGGCCGGTGGCTCGCCGAGCGTCGCATCACCCGCGCGATGCTGTACCGGACTACCGCGTTGCTGCTGGCATTCGTCGTGTTGGCCTTCGCCTTCTGGCTCCCCTTCCACCTCCGCCTCGTGAACGGCTTCCCCGGCATCGGCGCCGCCCCCGCCACGACGCCCTTCGGCCAGTACCTCGCCATCCACGGCCTCTTCATGTACGTCGCCGTCACCCTCCTCGCCGTCGAGGCGCTGCCCCGCGTCTGGCGATGGATGGTGCACAGCGGTGGCCCGTGGCAGTGGGCCCTCGGCTTCACGGCCGGTGTGTTGGCGTCCCTCGGCATCGCCCTCGCCGCCGTCGGCTACGGCACCCTCGCGGTGTTGGCCGCGATGCTCCTCGCCGTCGCCGTCCCCCTCCTCGGCTGGCTCGTCGTCCGCCGCTGGCGCTGGGCCCCGGAGGCCGCCGCCGCGAGGGCCGCAGCCCCCTACCACCTGCTCCCGCTGACGCTGCTCGCCATCGCCCTCGCCATCGGCGCCGCCGTAGACGTCCTCGTCCTCAAGGGCGACATCGAGCGGCAGAACACGGTCTTCAAGCTCTACCTGCAGGCGTGGTTCTTCTTCTCCTTCGCGGGCGCGTACGCCCTCTGGCACATCGGCTTCGTGCGGGGTTGGTTCACCCGCCCGCGCCTGCCCTCCATCCTGTGGACGGCGGGTCTCCTCGTCCTTCTCGCCGCCTCCGCCGTCTACCCCGTCCTCGGGACCGGCGCCCGCCTCGACAACCGCTTCGCCCCGGCGCCCCTAACCCTCGACGGCACGGCCTACATGCAGAACGCCGTCTACTTCGATCAGGAGAATGAGACGCACCTGAAGTGGGACCTCGCGGCCATCAACTGGCTGCGCGACAATCTCGACGGCGCCCCCGTCGTCCTCGACGGCCGCACGCCCCTCTACCGATGGGGCAGCCGCGTCTCCGTCTACACCGGCCTCCCCACCGTCCTCGGCTGGGACTGGCACCAGACCCAGCAACGCTGCGGCCTCGACCCCTGCGCCGCCGTCCAGCAGCGCGTCGCCGACGTCCACCGCATCTACGCCGGCGTCGACGCGTCGGAGACCCTGGACCTGCTCGCACAGTACGACGTCGACTACGTGTATGTGGGCCAAACGGAGCGCCAGTACTACCCGGCGGACGGGCTGGAGAAGTTCGGGGCAATGGCTGACAGCGGAGAGCTGTCCTTGGCCTACGAAAACCCGGAAGTGATCATCTACCGCGTCGACGCGGCGGGCTAGCTGACGGGCCCGCGGAACCGCGGGTACGACCCGAAGACCTTGAGGTGCGACGTCAGGCGCCCCACCTCCTCGAACGCCCCCTGCATGTTCGCGTCCGTCCGGTGCCCGATGAGGTCCACCAGGAAGATGTACCGCCCCATCTCGCTCTTCGCCGGCCGCGACTCGATCTTCGTCATGCTGATCCTGCGCTGGGCGAACTCCCCGATCACCTCGTAGAGCAGCCCCGGCGTGTCCCCAACCTCGCTCCCCTTGTCCTCGTCGAAGTCGAAGCAGATCGAGGTCTTGTCGTTCCCCGTCGGCGCGTGGTCCTCCTTCGACAGCACCACGAACCGCGTCGTGTTCCCCGCCACGTCCTGGATGTCCTCCGCAAGGACCGCCACGTCGTAGAACGCGGCCGCGCGCCGCGAGGCGATGGCCGCCGCGGGCGCGCCGCTCTCCAGCATCTGCCCCACGGCCGCCGCCGTCGACAGCGAGGCCACCCGCTCTGCCCCCGGAAAGATGCGCTCCAGGTAGTCGCGGCACTGCCCCAGCGCCTGCGGGTGCGAGTAGACCGCCGCGATGTCCGCCTCACTCGTCCCCGGCTTCACCAGCAGGCAGTGCCGGATGGCCACCATGACCTCCTGCCGCACCTGCAGCGTCTCCTCGCGGATGAGCAGGTCCAGCGTGTCGTTGACCGCGCCCTCCAGGCTGTTCTCGATGGGCGCGACCCCCTCGTCGGCCTCCCCGTTGCGGACGGCCTCCGCCGTGGCCGCCACTGTCGGGCACGGGTGGAGGACGGCCCCCGCGTCATAGCGCGCCGCGGCCTCCTCCGTGTACGTCCCCGGCGGTCCCAGGTATGCGATTCGCTTTGGCATTCTTACCTTCTGGTGCTCAGCGCTTCCAGGAGGGCCTCCGCCTGGTCCGCCACCGTGATCGCGACAATTTCGTCGTGGAGCTCGATCTCAGTCTCTCCGTTGATCTTCTTCAACTCGCCGTCCCGCGCCACGACCGCCACGATGATCGTCTCGGGCGGCAGCGGGATGTCGGAGAGCCGCTTGCCGATGACCGGCGACCCCTGCGGCACCTCGATTGTAGCCGCCTCCCGGTTCCCCTGCACCGGCAGCACATGCGCCCGCGAGTGCGCCGGCAGCCCTTCCTCGATGGCCCCCAGCAGCAGCTGCGTGCTGCTCAGGACAACGTCAACCCCAAGGATCTCGAATAGCCGCTCGTCCTCGGGGCTATTGATGAGCGTCACCGTCTTGGGCACGTTGAACCGGTGCTTCGCCAGCTGGCACGCCGCCAGGTTGTCCTCGTCCGCACCCGTCGTCGCGATGAGGATGTCGGCACGCGCCACGCCCGCCTCCATCTGGATCACCGGGTCCGACCCGTCGCCCTTGATCGCCACGTTCCCGAACTGCGCCACCAGCTCCCCCACGCGCCTGCTGTTCCGCTCTACGATGAAGACCTCGTGGTCCGCGTTGAAGAGGGCGCGCGCCAGGTAGAAGCCAACCCTGCCGCCACCGACGATTACGATGTACATGCGCTACGTGACCACCGCCTCCAGGATGAGGGCGGACGTGATCTTGGTGGGGCTGATCGCTGCCAGTCCCAGTTTGTTGTACATTTCCTGCCGTTCGACGTCGCCCACCCGGCACACCACCTGCGGCACGTTGAAGATGTGCTTGGCCCGCTGTGCCGCCATCGCGTTCCGGTTGTCCCGGTTGGAGACGGCGATGAACACGTCCGCCTCCATGATGCCCGCGTCGATCAGCTCCTCCTCCAGGATGCCGTCGCAGACGATGGTCGCGCCCTCCGTCTCGCGTAGCTCTCTCGGAAGGCCGAGGAAACTCTCGGGGACGTTGTCCAGCACGGTCACGCGATGCCCCTCACGCCAGAGTGATGTGGCGATCTGCGTCCCCACGCGGCCGCAACCCATGACGATGACGTTCATCGACGGCCTTCGGCCGTTGTGCCCGCCGCCTCGCGCCCCGCTCGGGCGCTTTCCTCCGGCATCGGTTCGCGAAAGATCAGCACCGGGCACGGCGAGTGCTCCAGGATGTACGCGGCGTCGCTCTGCGGTGTCAGCCCGTCCTGCTTCCGCCGGTACGGCAGCCCCAGCAGGATGGCGTCCACCCGCTCCTCCTGCGCCTCCCGCACGATCGCCGGCCCCGAGTCCCTGGCCTGCAGCAGGTCGGCCACCACCTTCACCTTGTGCGCCTTTATGAAGGCCTCGCCGTGCCGGAGCAGCTCCTCGCTCTGCGCCACGGCGCCCGGAATCTCGGCGTCCACGGCGTACTCTCGCGGGACTTCTATGACGGAGAGGAGGTAAATGCACCCGTGTTCTTGTCGCACAAGATTACAGGCGAACTCCAACGCATGTTCGTCGACGCGCTGCCCTTTGATGGGGAGTAGCAGCCGCTTGATGTGCATCCGGAGCGTTTTCTCGTTTCAGAGTTGGGGCCCTGGTGCCCGCCTTCTGCCCGAATTCGGATTATGGACTCTGCTCAACGGTTGCGCAAGGGGATATCACGCCTTTTCACAAGCGCCTCGTCGCGCCCGTCCGTAGCCTCATTCCACCCGCGTCCCGGTCAGCTGCGCCACGCCCGACTCCCGCAGCCGGTCGAGCATCTCCTCCCGGCTCGCCAGCACCAGCGTGTCCTCCGGGTGGATGCGCTCCTCCTCCGCCGGCAGCAGGATTACGTCCTGACCCCTGCGGATCGCCAGCACCGCCAGCCCGTACTTGTCCCGCGCCCCCGTCAGCCCCATGTCCTTCAGCGTCCGGTTCGCCGCCTGCGCGGAGGTCCGCACCATGCTCACGACGAAGTTGGGCCCAACCTCCATGTAGTCCTGCACCTCCGGGTGGAAGAGGTTCCGCGCCACGTGCTGTCCCGTCTCCTGCTCCGGGTGTACGACGATGTCCGCCCCCACGCGCTCCAGCGTCCGCCCGTGCAGCTGCGTCCGCGCCCGTGCGACGATGTACGGGATGCCCATGCTCTTCAGGAGCACCGTCGCCATGATGCTCGCCTCGACGTTCGACCCGATCGCCACCACCGCCATGTCGAAGTTCGGCACCCCCAGTTCGCGCAGCACGTTCTCCTGCGTCGCGTCCGCCCGCACCGAGTACGTGACCCGCCCCATCGCCTCCTGCACCAGCGCCTCGTCAGTCTCCAGCGCCAGCACGTCGTGGCCCATCTGGTACAGCGTGAACGCCACGCTTGACCCGAACCTGCCGAGCCCGATGACAACGATTTGCCTGTTTGCCATAGCCACCTCTAGCCTATTCTAACCCGCTCTCTGGGATACCGGTAAAGCGGCGTCTTCCCCTCGTGGTGCACCAGCGCCAGCCCCAGCGCCAGCGGCCCGATGCGCCCGACCACCATCGTCACGATGATCAGCAGCTGCCCCACCACGCTCAGGTCCGGCGTCACCCCCGTGCTCAACCCAACCGTTCCCACCGCCGAGAACGCCTCGAACAGTAGGTTGATGAACGTGTGGGATCCCTCCGTGCCCGTCAGGATGAACGCCACCACGAAGACCAGCAGCAACCCCAGCGACACCACCGCGATCGCCCGGTGCACCTGGAACGGCGACACCTCGCGCCCGAACGCCGTGACGTGGTCGCTGCCTCGTATGGACGACAGGATCGTCGCCACCAGGACGCCCAGCGTGTTCAGCCGTATCCCGCCCCCAGCCGACGCCGACGCCGTGCCGATGAACATCAGCCCCATGATGAAGAAGATCGTCGCCGAGTTCAGTACCCCCGTGTCGATGGTGCTGAACCCCGCCGCCCGCGCCGTGATCGATTCGAACACCGAGTGTACGATCTTCTGCCCGAGCGGCATCGACCCCAGCGTCTCCGGCCTGTTGTACTCGAAGCCGAACACGACCATCGCCCCCAGTGCCCACAGCGCCACGCTCGCCACCACGATGATCTTGGTGTCCAGGCTGAACCGCGTGAACCGCCGCACCCGCACCAGCTCCGACATGACCGCGAAGCTCAGCCCGCCCAGCATGATGAGGAACGCCATCACCCCCAGCGTGAACAGGTCCTCCCGGAACGCGCTCAGGCTCTGCGAGTCCGGCAGCGTCGTGAACCCCGCGTTGTTGAAGCCGCTCACGGCCTGGAACACCCCCAGCCACGCCGCCTCCGGCAGGCTCACGTCCAGGCTCCCCGCGAACCGCACCGTCAGCAGCACGCCCCCGGCGAGCTGCAGCGCCAGCGCCGTGATCATCAGGTTGCGGATCGCCCGCAATATCCCCCCCAGGCGCGTGTCCCCGAGCCCCTCGCGGAACGCCATGCGCTGCGGCAGCGTGATGCGCTGGCCCAGCAGGATGTAGATGAACCCCGCCATCGTCATCCAGCCCAGCCCTCCGACCAGGATCAGCAGCCAGATGATCGCCTGCCCCGCGTAGCTCCAGTGCGTCGGCGTGTCCACCACCACCAGCCCCGTCACCGTCGCCGCCGACGTCGCGGTGAAGAGCGCGTCCATCGGCGACGACCACTCCCCGCTCGCGCTCGCGAAGGGCAGCATGAGCAGCAGCGTCCCAATGGCGATGAGGATCGTGAGCCCGCCGATCAGCGTCGTGGGTGAGTTGATGGGGCGGAGCCGGGGGGTGCGTATGGGGATACGTACGGTGACTGGGCGGGTCTCCTGGGGCCTGGGGCGCCGGACAACCTGTTCGCCCGGTTTGGGCTGCCAGTTGCGCTGCACGCATCGCTCCCTGTGGGCCCGTCTCTCGCGTAGGGACCCGCACTCCGATTGTGGACTCAGCCTGACGCCATTGCAAGGGTTGTTGAGTGCGTCACCCCTATTGACTCCCCGGCGTCGCGGGCTATGGTGAAAGCGGAGGATCGCATGGATCGAAGACTGCTCGTCGCCACCGGCAACCCGGGCAAGGTCGTCGAGCTCGCGGAGCTCCTCCGCGACGCCCCCTACACCCTCGTTTCCCTCCGTGACCTCGGCCTCCCAACGGAGATCGAGGAGCCCGCCGACACCTTCGAGGGCAACGCCGTCATCAAGGCCGAGGCCTACTCCCGCATGAGCGGCCTCCTCACCATCGCCGACGACTCCGGCCTCGAGGTCGACGCCCTCGACGGCGCCCCCGGCGTCCACTCCCGCCGTTTCGCCGGCGAGGACGCCTCCGACGATGACCGCACCGCCCTCGTCCTCCGGCGCCTCGCCGGCGCCCCGTGGGAGCGCCGCACCGCCCGCTACCGTTGCGTCCTCGCCCTCGCGGCCCCCGGCGAGCCCACCGTCACGTGTGAGGGCGCCTGTTCTGGTATCATTGATTATGGACCCCGTGGAGACGGCGGATTTGGCTATGACCCCGTCTTCTATCTGCCGGACTTCGGCAAAACGGTGGCGGAGCTCTCCCTCGAGGAGAAAAACCGGGTGAGCCATCGCGCAAGGGCGGCCCGCGAGGTCGCCGCGGTGCTGGTGGAGCGGGCCGCCGGCGAGCCGTAGCCCGAACGGGTCCGCAGGAGCGACGCATGCCGCTGGACACGCTGAAGAGGCCCCTCAGGGACCTCCGCATCTCCGTCACGGACCGGTGCAACTTCCGGTGCCCCTACTGCATGCCCGCCGAGGTCTTCGGCGAGCGCTACAAGTTCCTCTCCAAGGCGGAGATGCTCAGCTTCGAGGAGATCACCCGCCTCGCCTCCATCTTCGTCGGCCTCGGCGTCGCCAAGCTCCGCATCACCGGCGGCGAGCCCCTCGTCCGCGCCGACCTCGAGAAGCTCATCGCCATGCTCGCCGGCATCCCCGGCGTCCAGGACATGGCGATGACCACCAACGGCTACGTCCTCGCCCCCCACGCCCAGCCCCTCAAGGACGCCGGCCTCACGCGCGTCACTGTCAGCCTCGACTCCCTGGACGAGAAGATCTTCGGCGAGCTCAACGGCCTCGGCCACAGCGTCGACCGCGTCCTCGAGGGCATCCGCGCTGCCGACGCCGCCGGCCTCACCCCCATCAAGGTCAACTCCGTCGTCGTCCGCGGAGTCAACGACCACACCATCGTCGACCTCGCCCGCTGGTGCAAGGAGCGCGGTTACATCGCCCGCTTCATCGAGTACATGGACGTCGGCAACCTCAACGGCTGGGACGAGTCCCAGGTCGTGCCCGCCCGCGAAATCCTCGACCGCATCAACGAGGAGCTCCCCATCGAGCCCGCCACCCCCAACTACGCCGGCGAGGTCGCCCAGCGCTGGCGCTTCACCGACGGCGACGGCGAAATGGGCGTCATCGCCTCCGTCACCGCCCCCTTCTGCGGCGACTGCACCCGTGCCCGCCTCTCAACCGACGGCAAGCTCTACACCTGCCTCTTCGGCACGGAGGGCACCGACCTCATGGGCCCCATGCGCGACGGCGCCACCGACGCCGAGCTCACCGCCATCATCGACGCCGTCTGGAACCGCCGGGAGGATCGCTACTCGGAGCTCCGCGCCTCCCTCCGCCGCGCCCTAAGCGTCACCGCCAAGGACAACGCCCCCCGCAAGGTAGAGATGTACAAGATAGGCGGCTAAGGTGTAGCCATGTTCAGATTTCTTCTGGGAAACGGCGAAGCGGCGTCACGCCTTCAGCCGAAGAAGGGCTATTCTTACAGTCCGCCCCCACCACACTTGCCACCGCCGCCGGTACCGCCCGTTCCGCCCCGTCGTACAGGCGAGACCATTGTTCGTGTAGTTGTGGATGATAGGAAGGCAGGGGAGGTCTGGATGTCCGCTGAATCCCAACCCAATGACCCAACCGCCGGGGTGGACGCCCACCTCACCCACCTCGACGAGTCCGGCCGCGCCCGCATGGTCGACGTCGGCGCCAAACCCGCCACCCGCCGCGAGGCGACCGCCGTCGGCAGCGTCGTCATGCGCCCCGAGACCCTCGCCCTCATTGTCGCCGGCGAGATCGAGAAGGGCGATGCCCTCGCGACGGCCCGCATCGCCGGCATCATGGCCGCCAAGCAGACCCCGTCCCTCATCCCCCTCTGCCACCCCATCCCGCTCACTCGCGTCGCCGTCGCCCTCGAGCCGGACGAGTCCGCCTCCGCCGTCCGCATCACCGCCACCGTCGCCACCACGGCCCAGACCGGCGTCGAGATGGAGGCCATGACCGCAGTCTGCGTCGCCGCCCTGACGGTCTACGACATGTGCAAGGCCGTCGACCGCGCCATCCGCTTCGAGGGCGTGCGGCTCGTCCAGAAGAGCGGCGGCGCCAGCGGCGACTTTACGGCGGAGTAGTCTCCCCCTCGTACTCCGCCAGCAGCGCCTCGATCTCCTCCGTGTGTACCGCGTAGAAGATCCCCACGATGCGCCGCCCCGTCTCGTCTATTTCCACGACGCCCTTGCTCATCCCCACGACGCGCCCCAGCGTGTCCAGCACCGGCCCCCCGCTGTCCCCCGGGTCCACCACCGCGTCGATTCGCAGCTGCCGTCCCCCTTGGTCGCCGAAGGCCACGATCGCCGACAGCACGCCCCGCTTCACCGCGGCTCCGCCAACAGTGCCGTTGTCCTGCACGCCAAAACTGGAATACCCCAGCACGAACAGCGTCTCCCCCAGGTTGTCGGAGGTGACCGCCCGCACCGGCAGCGACTCTAGCGCTGTTGCCTCTGCGTTGTAGGAGAGGAAGGCAACGTCGATGACGGCGTCCGTAAAGACCACCTCCGCCCGGAACGGCGGCAGGAACGCGTGCCGGACCGTCACCGCCTCTTGGCCCCGCACCACGTGCTCGTTCGTCGCGATCAGCCCCTCGCCCATCACCCAGCCCGTGCCAAGCTGGTCGGGCGTCTCGATGTACAACACGGAGTTCACCACGTCCTGGTACAGCGCCGAGACGTCCACCTCGCCGTCCGGAGGTAGCGTCACCGCCGTCGCCGTCGGCAGCGGCGTCGGGAACTCGACCGGGGTCGCCGTCGGCAGCGGCGTCGGGAACTCGACGGGCGTCGCCGTCGGCAGCGGTGTCGGCAGCGCGATGGGCGTCGCCGTCGGCAGCGGCGTCGGCAGCGCGATGGGTGTGGCCGTCGGCAGCGGCGTCGGCAGCGCGACAGGCGTCGCCGTCGGCAGCGGCGTCGGGAAGACGACCGGCGTCGCCGTCGGCTGGTTCACCCCCGGCGACAGGTCCGCGACCGCCGTCGCTATCTTGGCGTCGACCTCTTCCTCCGTCGGCCCGCACGCCGCGAGTGTCGCCGTGGCGAGGATGATCGCCGTCGCAAGCCCCAGCGCGGAGCCAGGCCCCCTCACGCCTGCGGCCCCGGCGTCGCCCGCTCCGCGGCCGCGACCGCCCGCTCGACCTCGGCGTTCAGGCAGAGCGCCCCCGCCGTCCTGCCGTCCCCATCGACGACCGCGCCACCGTCCACGCGGACCCGGCCGTCCTCCACAGCCTTCAGCGTCTCCAGCAGCAGCGGACGCTCCCGCACGACCCCCTTCCGGCGGATGGCCTGCAGCAGCGGCAGCTCCTCGCCGGACCGTTCCTTCAGCTCGCCGACGGTCGCGCCCTCTGCCTCCGCCCACAGTTCGTCGATTCCCGCGCCCCTGATCGGGAAGGTCACGTAGCTCACGACGGGCCCCCGGTCCAGCTTCTCCGTCGCCAGGTGTACGAACGCCCCCGACTCCCTCGCCCGCGTCTCGATGAGCTGCCAGATGACCTGCTGCCACGTCCCCACGGGCCCGTCCGGCGCCGCCGGGTGCATGTTCAGCGTCGGCCTGCTCCGCGCCATCGCCGCCCCGAGGATCAGCCCGTAGCCCGCCGTCACGTTGTACTCCGCAGGGCGCCCCGCCAGCAGCCCCATCACCTCGTCGTCGTACGCCTCCCGCACGTCCGCGAACCGCTCCGCGCCCCGCTCCCGCCGGAACCGCTGCGAGGACAGCGCGATGACGGGTATGCCGTGCGACCGCGCCAGCTCCATGAACCCGTCGCTGCCCTCGTGCTCGCCCGGCTCTCGGTTGCAGAAGACGAAGGCGATCTCGGCCGCGAGCTCCCCCCGGTCGATCGCGTCCTTCACGCAGGTGTACAGTCCCCGCGATCCCTCTCCCCTGCCCGTGCTGAACCACCCGAGACGCAGCATGATTCTCCTTGCGTCGGCTGATGCGACGCTAGTGTGCCAGAACTGCCCGTTGAAGGAAAGCGAATCTGCTATCATCAACCCGCAAACGGCGGAACGCGACAAGGAGGCGCCATGCAGGCAAGTTCTTCGGCCGATGTGGTCATCGTGGGCGGTGGCGTCGCCGGCTGCGCCGTCGCCTACTACCTCGCGACCATGGGCGCGCGCCCCGTCGTCGTCGAGCGCGAGCAGGTCGCGGGCGCCGCCTCCGGCTTCGCCCAGGGCGGCCTCTACACCATGTCCGGCCCCGGCATGGACGGCCCCTTCTTCCCCCTCGTCCGCGAGAGCCTCCGCCTCCACCGCGAGCTCTACCCCGTCCTCACCGAGTCCACCGGCCTCGATAGCCGCCTCGCCGAGAAGGACATCCTCACCGTCGCCCTCGAGCACGAAGACCTCGAGACCCTCCGCTCCCTCCGCGCCCAGCAGGAGGCCAATGGCTTCACCGTCGACTACCTCGACACCGCCCAGGTGCGCGAGGTCGAGCCCGGCATCGGCCCCGGCGTCCTCGGCGGCATGCTCACCCGCCACACCTGGCTCCTCGACAGCGACACCCTCACCAAGTCCCTCATGCTCGCCGCCGAGTCCAACGGCGCCGAGCTCCGCATCGCCGCCGCCAACGGCCTCCGCTGGGACGGCGCCCGCGTTTCCGGCGTCGAGCTCGCCGGCGGCGATCACATCGCGTGCGCCAATGTCGTCCTCGCCATGGGCCCCTGGTCCGCCTTCCTCCGTGAGTGGCTCGGCGTCGACGTCCCCGTCCGCCCCATCAAGGGCGAGATCCTCCGCATACGCACCAACACAATGCCCGCCGTGCCCCATCTCGGCTGGCAGCACAGCTACATGGTCCGCAAGCCCGACGGCCTCCTCTGGACCGGCACCACCGAGGACGACGCCGGCTTCGACCGTGACCCCTCGGCCTCCGCCGCCGAGCGCATCATGGCGGGCGCCTCCCGCGTCTTCCCCGCCATCGCCGAGGGCACGGTCGAGCTCCACACCGCCTGCCTGCGCCCAGTCTCCCCCGACAACGCCCCCATCGTCGGCGCCGTCCCCGGTGTGCAGGGCGTCTTCCTCGCCACCGGCGGCGGCCGCAAGGGCATCCTCGCCGCCCCCGCCCTCGGCAAGGCCACCGCCGGCCTCGTCACCGCCGGCGCGACGGACCTGCCCATCGCCCCGCTGGGCTTGGACCGATTCATGTAGCCGCACGCCACCGGCCCGGGAGTGATATGGCCCGCTCGACCTCCACCGTGAACATCCTCGGCTTCCGCTTCCAGGGCCGTACGCCCTCCCTCGTCGCCGCCGTCGCCGGCCACGCGATGGTCCACGTCTTCCTCTCCGGCTCCGTCCTCGTCCTCCCTGAGATCAAGGCCGCGCTCAACCTCAGCAACACCAACGTCGGCCTCATCGCTGCCGCCCGCGACGGCTTCAGCGGCCTCATCAGCTTCCCCGCCGGCTTCGTCGCCGACCGCTACGCCGGCCGGATGGCCGCCATCCTCGGCGTTTCCGTCATCCTCTTGGGCGTCTTCATGTTCCTCGTGGGCGTGTCGACCGCCTTCTGGATGGTCCTCCTATGCATGACCCTCCTCGGTTTCGCCATCGTCTTCTGGCACCCTCCCGCCCTCGCCGCCGTCTCCGTCCAGTACCCCGACAGACGCGGCTTCGCCATCGGCATGCACGGCATGGGCGGCAGCATCGGCGAGGCCATCGGCCCCGTGCTCCTCGGCCTCCTCCTCAGCCTGATGCTCTGGCGAACGGCGCTCCAGTTGAGCATCATCCCCGCCCTCGTCATGGGCGTCGGCGTCTACCTCCTCGTGCGCGCCGCCCCCGCCCTCGCCGCCGAGACCACCGCCCGCCGCTACTTCACCGGCATCGGCGACCTCCTCCGCAACCCCCGCCTCCTCCTCGTCCTCGCGACCGCCGCCTGCTTCAGCGGCACCCAGATCGCCATCATGTCCTTCCTCCCCATCTACGCCCGCGAGGACCTCGGCCTCTCGACCGCCGCCACCGGCCTCATGCTCTCGATGCTCCAGGTCGCCGGCATCGGCTCCCAGCCCGTCCTCGGCTACCTCTCCGACCGCATCGGCCGCCGCGTCGTCCTCGCCCTCGGCTTCCTCGGCCTCACCCTCGGCACGCTGTCCCTCCACCTCTCCGGCGAGGGCCTCGCGTTCTTCGCGTCCGTCGCCCTGACCGGCCTCTTCATGTTCCCGATGATGGCCATCATTCTCGCCCTCGGCATGGACGTCGTCGGCCGCACGATGCAGGGCACGACGGCCTCCATCATCTTCGGCGTCGGCATCGTTCTCGCCGCCTTCTCCGGCTGGATGGCCGGCCGCGTCGCCGACGCCTACGGCGTCGAAGCCGTCTTCCTCTACGCCGCCGTCCCCGCCTCCCTCTCTCTGCTCTTCACCGTCCTCGGCGGCGCCGTCCGCCCCGCCCGCCCCGCCTAGACCCCCGTTCGCCCTGAGGCCCTCGATAGGGTCCCACGCGCGGATGCCGCAGCCCCCACCCCCGTTCGCCCTGAGGCCCTCGAAGGGTCCCACGAACCGATGCCGCAGGCGCCCAAAATGTCCCCCGCCTCATTTGACGCGCCAGCCGCCGTACAGGTATATTTGCAGGTGCGCCTCGA
>CAZCPU010000006.1:32162-37335 GCA_964499855.1 uncultured Dehalococcoidia bacterium
CGATGCGCATCCCGACCCCGGAATCTCTGGCTAGGTGAAGAATGGCCCAGACCACCGTCGCTCCCCAGCCGCTCGGCGTTCAGGTCGACAACCGCCTCCTCGTGCTCATCGCCGTGGTCGCCGGCCACGCCGTCAAGCACGTCTTCAACGCCGGCTCCATGCTCATCCTCCCCGAGCTCAAGTCCACCCTCGGCGTCTCCAACACCAGCATCGGCCTGCTCACCACCACCCGAAGCGTCTTCGGCGGCCTCATCAACCTCCCCGCCGGCTTCGTCTCCGACAGGTACTCCGGCAGGTGGGCCGTCGTCCTCGCCCTCACCCTCATCGCCGTCGGCGGGTCCATGTTCCTCGTCGGCATTTCCACCGCTTTCTGGATGGCCGTCGTCTCCATGACCCTCCTCAGCATGGCCATCACCTTCTGGCACCCGCCCGCCCTCGCCGCCCTCTCCGTCCGCTACCCCGATAAGCGCGGCTTCGCCGTCGCCATGCACGGCACCGGCGGCAGCATCGGCGAGGCCGTTGGCCCCATCCTGACCGGCTTCCTCATCGGCTTCCTCGCCTGGCAGACCGTCCTGCAGTTGAGCCTCATCCCCGCCGTCCTCATGGGCGTCGGCACCTACCTCCTCCTCAAGTCCATCCCGTCCCTGTCCGAGGAGACGACGACCCGGCGCTACTTCGGCGGCGTGAAGAACGCCCTCGGCAACCCACGCCTCCTCCTCCTCCTCGCGACGACCGCCTGCTTCAGCGGCGCGCAGATCGGCATCATGAGCTTCCTCCCCATCTACGCCCGCGAGGACCTTCAGATGTCGACCACCGCCACCGGCGCCCTCGTCTCGCTCCTCCAGGTCGCCGGCATCGGTTCCCAGCCCGTCCTCGGCTACCTCTCCGACATGTTCGGCCGCCGCGTGGTGCTCGCCATCGGTTTCGCCGGCCTGACGATGGGCTCCCTCGCCCTCTTCACCGCCGCCAGCGGCCCCGCCTTCTTCGTCGCCGTGGCATTCACCGGCCTCTTCCTTTTCCCCATGATGGCCATCCTCCTCGCCGCCGCCATGGACGTCGTCGGCAGCGTGGTCCAGGGCACGACGGTCTCCTTCGTCTTCGGCGTGTCCATCGTCCTCGCCGCCATCTCCGGGTGGATCTCCGGCCGCGTCGCCGACACCTACGGCGTCGAGTTCGTCTTCCTGTACGCGGCCATTCCTGCGGCGGTCGCCTTCCTGCTCACCGTCGCCGGCAGCCGCATGAAGGGGGTTCGCCCCGCCGTCGCCTCCGAGGCCTAGCGATGCCGCACCCGCGCGACGAGCCCCCGCGGCCCGGCCCCGTCGGCGGCGCCAAACCCACCCCGTCCAGCGTCGACATCGGCGACGACGCCGTCACCATCGTCTGGAACGACGGCGATACGTGTGTCTACCCCCACCGCTACCTGCGGCTGCTCTGCCACTGCGCCACCTGCGTCGGCGAGGGCATGGGCAGGCACGCCATCGACCCCGCCACCGTCCCCGAGGACGTCGTCGCCCTCGAGTTCATGCCCGTCGGCCGCTACGCCCTCCAGTTCCTCTGGAGCGACGGCCACTACACCGGCATCTACCCCTTCGACGCCCTTCGGGAGTCCTGCCCTTGAGCCCGGTGCCCCGGCTCGGCCGCTTTGCGCATCACGACCCACCCCTGATCGTGTCCAACTACATCGAGCAAAGGCGGAAGCCGCGCATTGACTGAAGAACGCACTGGCGCCGGTTCGGGCACGAAGGACGGCCTCCCTCAAACCTCTTCTGGCGCCGCCTGGGACGCCGAGGGCTACAACGCCAACTTTTCCTTCGTCTGGGAGTTCGTCACTGATCTGGTGACCGTGCTCGACCCCAAGCAGGGTGAGCGGGTCCTCGACATCGGCTGCGGCACGGGCCAGCTGACGTCCGCCATCGCGGAAGCGGGTGGCGCGGTAACCGGCATCGACAATGACGCGGGTATGGTGGCCCGTGCCCAACAGAACTTCCCCGGAGTCCACTTTGAGGTCATGGATGCCCGCGCCATGTCCTTCGAGAACGAGTTCGACGCCGTGTTCTCCAACGCATCCCTGCACTGGATGCGCCCCCCGACGCCCGTCGTCGCCGGCATCAGCCGCGCGCTCAAGCCCGGCGGCAGGCTCGTCGCCGAGCTCGGCGGCAAGGGCAACATCGCGTCAATCGTGCCCGTCATCCGCAGGTGCATCGCCGATGCCGGTTACGGCAGGCCCAGACCCCGGAGCCCCTGGTACTTCCCCGACATCCCCACCTACACGGCCCTGCTCAAACGCCAAGGCCTCAATACCACGATGGCCACGCTCTTCGAGCGCCCCACCTCCCTCACCGGCGGCCCCGACGGCATGGCGCGCTGGCTAGACATGTTCGCCGGCTCCTTCTTCGAAAAAGTCCCCGCCCACGCCCAACCCGGCATCGTCGATGCCATCGTGAAAGAACTGCAGCCCCGCCTCTACCACAACGGCCAATGGGTAGCGGACTACGTCCGCCTCCGCATCATAGCCACCAAACCCCTTTAGCCCGCCAAAATTAGACCCGGCTCCCACCAAGCTTCACCGTGAAGAACCCCAACCCCCCTTGCCTCCATCCCGGCGGACGCCGGGATCCAGGGGTGGGGGCCGCCGCGTCCAACCACCCTCGCGCCCCGCCAGACCCTGACTCCGGGGCGGGGGCCGCCGCGTCCGACCACTCCCGCGCCCCACAGACCTCCGCGCCAAGCCCTACCCCGACCACCCCGCGTCCCGACCCAGCATCCCCAGCAGCTTCGTCTGCGTGTCCGCGTCCTCCGGCACCTCCACCTCCGACGCGAACGCCGGCGCCGGCATCTGCCCCTTTCGCGGCAGCACGATGGCGTACGACGCCTCCACCAGGTCCGCGGGCAGCGTCGCGTCCTGCCCCGTCGCCTTCGCCAGGTCCCAGATGTGAATGAGAATGTCCGTGAACATCATCGACGCAAAGCCCGCGCCGGGCATCGGCCCCCGCGCGAACTGCACCTCCTGCTCCATCGCACCCGGCTTGGACACGGCCTCCTTAGCCGCCCCCGCCGCCGCGTCGAGCGCCGCCAGCGGGTCGCCGCCCTCCGGGATGCTCGCGCTCCCGCCCGAGGCCTCCTCCCACGTCTTCCCCTCGAACAGCGCCGCCAGCATCGACGAGCCCCCCACCACGTGGTTGACCACGTCCCGCGCCTTCCACTCGGTGCACGGCGATTGCGCGTCCCACTGCTCGCCGCTCACGTTCGCCGCCACCGCCCGTATCGCGTCTATCGCCTGCGATAGGAGCTTGCCACGGTCTTCCATGGGTGGTGTTGCATCGGTAGTCATGAATCCTCCAAAGTCTTAGGTTGGGCCTAGTGTAGCCGAAATCGCCGCCCCGCGAGGGTTGGGTGCCGTGCTCCGCCGGGGTACAATGCCCCCGCAACTTGGGAGCGCGAGATTGGCACGGGAGACGCCGGAGGGCGGCTCGGGCGCCCAGGGCATCGACAGGTGGATGCCCCTCGCCCTGGTCCTCCTCTTTTTGCTGGCCCTTGCGGGCGGCATCGCGTTGCTGGTGCAGCGAGGGAATGGCGGCGGTGTGGAGGTGTCGCTGCCGCAGGCCACGCCGACGCCCACCCTGCAGGCGTACGTGGCCGGAGCGGTCAGCCGCCCCGGCGTCTACACGTTCTCCGACGGCGACCGCCTCGTCGACCTCCTCCGCATGGCCGGCGGCCCCCTCGACGACGCCGACGCCTCCGGCCTCAACATGGCCCTCCGCCTCCGTGACGAGGACCATTACTACGTCCCGGCGATGGGCGAGACGCCGCCCGTGACGTCACCCGGCGGCGCCACCGCACCCGGTGACGTCATTGACTTGAACGCGGCGACGGCCAAGGATCTCGAGGCGCTCCCCGGCATCGGCGCCGTCAAGGCCCAGGCCATCGTCGACCACCGCGAGAGCGTCGGCCCCTTCGCTGCCGTCGAGGAAGTCCTGCAGGTGGCCGGCATCGGCCCCGCCACCCTCGAGGGCATCAGGGACCGCGTCATCGTCCGCTAGCGGAACAACGAGAGGAGGCAGTCATGCCGGAGGTTGAGCTCATTCTGACAGGCTTCACGTCACACACGGACCAGGGCCGCCTCGGATTCTGCACCGTCGGCCTAATCCGGGGTGACAAGACCATCCTCGTCGACACCGCCCACCACGGCCGTCGCATGATGCTCACAAGCGCCCTCGCCGACCGTGGCGTCTCGCCCAACGACGTCGACATCGTGGTGCTCACCCACGCCCACTGGGACCACGTCCAGAACGTCGATGTCTTCAAGAACGCCCAGGTCGCCGTCGGCGCCGACGAGCTCGAGTACGTGAAGGAACCTCTCCCGACCGACTGGGCCACGTCCGGCTACTTCCTTGACATGCTCGCCCGCCGCGACGTCCTCCCCGTCACCGACGGCCAGGAGCTCGCCCCCGGCGTCCGCATCCTCGGCACCCCCGGCCACTCCCGCGGCCACGTCTCCGTCGTCGCCGAGACCCCCGCCGGCGCCGTCGCCCTCACCGGCGACGCCCTCACCGCAGCCGACTGCGTCGAGACCGGGGTGCCCTTCCTCGTCTTCTGGGACGAGGAGACCGCCGCGCAGAGCGTCCGCCGCCTCCTCGACAACGCCACCATCTTCTACCCCGGCCACGATCGTCCCTTCCGCCTCCACGACGACGGCACGGTCGAGTACCTCGGCGGCGACAAGGACTTCCGCATCTTCCAGTACCTGGGCAAGGGCAACGGTGAGGTGGTGGTGACAATCTCCGGCGAGCCCGTGCGCTCGACCCACGTCGTCCGGTAGCCGTCAAGTATGACGCTGACCGCGCTGGCTGCCGCGTGGGTCGCCGGCCTCCTCCTCGGCCGGCAGGCCGCGCTCCCCGTCGAGGCCCTCGCGCTCTGGAGCGTCGCCGCCGCCGCCCTCTGGTCGGCCGCCGCCTGGCGCGCCAACCGCCGGGCCCTCGTCGCTGCGGGCTGCGCCGCCGCCCTCCTCCTCGCCGCCGGCGCCTGGTGGGCCGAGCGCTCTGCAATCGAGGACGTCGATCGCGCCCTCGCCCCCCTCTTCGTGGAGGAAGAGGTCACCCTCCGAGGCGTCGTCCTCACCGACCCGGAGCGCGACGGCACCGTCTACCGCTTCCAGCTAGGCAACCTCGAGTGG